>JAGSYM010000132.1 GCA_018262395.1 Nitrospirota bacterium
GGATAGGCGGTCAACATGATTCTAATTACTGATTTAAGCAAGATAGATAAAAAATTCAGCGGCAGCATTATCACACTGGGCAACTTTGACGGCCTGCACCTGGGCCATCAGGAACTCATAAGGAAAATCATCCTTCGCGCAGGGGAAACAGGCGGCCTCAGCATGGTAGTTACCTTCAGGCCCCATCCGCTGAAGATCCTGGCACCTGAGAAATGCCCTCCCCTTATAAGCATCTATGAAGAAAAGATTCAGCTGCTTGAAAAACTCGGGATAGATGTACTCGTCAAAATCCCTTTCACCCTAGATTTCTCGGCAATGGAGCCCCGCGACTTTGTCAAAAATATCCTGGTTGACCTCCTCGGCGCAAAAGAGATATTCGTCGGCTACAATTACCGTTTCGGAAAAGGCCGTAAAGGCAATATCCTGATGCTCAGAGACCTTGGCAATGAACTCGGGTTTATTGTCAGGGAGGTAGAACAGGTTTCTTTAAACGGAGAGGTCATAAGCAGCACCAGGATACGTCAGTTGCTGATAAATGGCGAAGTAGAGCATGCTGCCAGGCTGCTGGGCAGGCCTTATGCCCTCTGCGGGATTGTCGTAAAAGGGGATGGCAGGGGCAGAGGGCTCGGCTTTCCAACTGCCAACATAGTCTCAAGACATTCGATCATCCCCAGCGACGGCGTTTATGCCGTGAGACTCTTTGTGAGGGACAAATATTATGACGGTATCGTCAATATCGGGATGCGGCCCACTTTTGATGCAAAGTCTATGGCCATTGAAGTGCATATCTTTGACTTCAATGAGGACATCTACGGCGAGGAACTGACCGTTTACTTTGCCGGCAAGATACGGGATGAAAGAAAATTCGGCAACGCTGTGGCCCTGATAAATCAGATCAATGCTGATATCAATAGCGCAAAGGCCCTGCTCTCAAAGCATGCTTAAACCTTCTCGGCTTCGGCCTTCATTTCTTAACCAACATTAAGCCGCACGGAGCCCCCAGGGAGGGGAGTTAATACCCAATAGTTCCCCGCTGCCTAAGCCACCTACTGGGTGGTAAGTTGGCAGATTAAAAGCTGCTTGAATTAGCGGGCGTAAAGGACTGATATTTTCGAAAGTTCCCTGGGATTATTGATAGCCTCAGCCTGGACTTCCATACGGTACAGATACGGGCTGTGCGGAGGGGTAATAATCCCTGATGCTCCGGATGAAACAGCAGATCCGCCTAATTCTCCGCTTGCAACAATACTGCCCAGATCAGTATTGCCCCGGACGGTATCGACTACTTTGGTAAAAACAGTATAATTCCCGAGATCAAAACTGAAATCAGGGTTTGTTTTTGCGCTCAGGTCTACCTGGAGGCCCGCAACAGCAGTATTGTCATCGCATGACCAAGCTACGCCGCTTGCAGCCCAGTTTTCTTTGGCATTGCATAACTTATCACAGCGGCAGGTCCGATCACCTCCTGCGGATAGATCAGTATTATCTCCTGCATTCATCGGGTCGCCGCAGTTGCATCTTGAGGTAATACCAACTCCAGCCAGATCAAAGGTACCGATGGTTGACAAATATAAGGTAGAAAGTTCAGCTGCTCCTGTACTTGCCTCTTCAGCAGTGCTGTAGAACCTCTGGGCGCCTGAAATCACTGTGCCCTGGGTTGCCATAAAGAGCATGGCTGAAACAATCGCAAGCGAGATCATGGCCAGTATCAGGACCATCACAAGGGCGATGCCTTTTTCATTTAAAACCTTAATTCTAAATCCTGAATTTTGAATTTCCATATCTACCTCAGATTAAACGGCTTTATCACCATGGTATATACCTTCCATCTATAGTTTGCGTAGGTTGAGCCAACAACAGTGCTTAAATCAAAGGCTTTTAAGACGCCTAGCTCCTGATCTTCCAGATTTATCGTTGCATTGGGATATGTGTAGAATGTGTCTTTTTGTCCCTCATGTGCAAGGACATACACCCTGACATTCTTTAACCGTTTTCTCAGCAATGATGCATCATCCAGGGTCTCTTGAACTGTTGTAGCAGTAGCACCCTCAGTACTGGTTAATAGCACGCCTTGTGGAGAACTAACAGTCCCCGGAGTCCCATCTTCATTCATGTCCAGACTAACAGCAACCTGCATATCAGCCACACAGTCAAGGAGCGGCAAGCCACCGCCTCTCGTGCCATCTGCGTCGTGATTGATAACGCTCTTTATAAGTACACCAGTGTTCAACGCGCAACGTGAAGGCACATTGGAACTGGAGATGTAATAATCCGCACGGTTAAAAGGCCTTATTGGATCAGTGTTTACGTTAATGCCGTAAATAATGTATGTCTCAAAGCTGTTTGCAAGCGGCTGAAAGTTTGTAGAAAAAGTCGTGCCCCCGGTAAGAGGATAAAATTGGGTAAAAAAAGTCCCGCCGTTGTTAACCAGCACCTGCTGGTTGCTCCCGATTACCGGTCTCAGGACTATCACTCTGTCGCCATTTACTAAATTTTCGTCGGCTATGTCTGCGCCTGTTACCCCTTGCCAGGACCGCATAATGTTGCTAGCTCCTATATTGGAAATATACGCCCATTTATGAGCAGCAGCATTTGTTGCAACGCTCGTTGCCTTGATAACCAGGACATCAGAGTCATTGACTCCATCGTCATCGCTTGCAACAAAAGCCCTTGGCACTGGCGGAGTGAACGCAGAGTCGTTGTAGGCAGAAGCAGGAGCGGCAGTAGATTCAGTATAGGTAAGACCATCAAGGTCATAGGGCAGTCCATATCCCGCCTGTTCAATATCTGTCCTGAACATCTGAAGACCTGCGAGGCCCTCTATATTGGTCTCGGCTATCTTGGACTGCTGTTTGAACTGGTTGAGGATACCTGTGAACATGCTGGAGGCCGCGGCGATAACAAGAACGAAAATGACCATTGTCACCATAAGCTCCACTAAAGTAAAACCTGTCTGTTTTTTGATCATCATCGCCCTCTGGTAGCTACCATGGTAACTCCATTACCATTGGCACAATTAAAGTTTTCTCCCTGCCATGCCCAAGAGGTACTCAAGGAAATTCGTTTGTGGTCGGCATCAAGGGTGGTGCTTGTTACTTCTTTTTTAATTGTAAAGGTAACATTGGCATTTCTTACGCTCGTCGTAAACGTTGTATCATCGGCAAGCGTAGCACATGTTTTATTACCCGTTTCGGCCAATAATGCATCAGTAAATGCAATGCTCCTTAGTCTGGCCATCCTGTCCGAAGTTATCCTCACTGCTTCATCTCTTAATACGTTCTTCATATTGCTCTGCATTGACAAAAGCGAGGCCTGTATCAAACCCATAAAAACAATCAGGAGTATGACCAGTGAAATCATCACCTCAACAAGGGTGACTCCTTTATTATGTCGAAACTTCTTATTTGACGTTGTAATCAAAATGACACCTTTGTCATTCCGGCTTGTCCGGAATCTTTCTTTGTTTATGGAATTATTTGACATCACACACACTGGTTGTTCCATTCCATTTCCCCATAGCTATCCTGGTCTGCGCTACTGCAATACAGTCATAATCAGGGTCTGCAGTTGATGTAAGTCTTATAATCCCTGTTGTTGGTGTCTCTGGATTAAAAAGTGCATCCCCTGAAATAAGTCCTCTTTTATCAAAAACTATTCCTACAGTCGTGATAACAACCGTTGTTGTTGTTAATGCGGCGTCGTCACGTTCAAACGCATTGAACACATATTCTGATCTCTTTGGAAATGTTGGGAGCGGTTCTCCAGCATCAATAGCTCCATTTTCGTTAGTATCCTCACCGACCCTATACGTCGTAGTAGTCGGGAAATCAACAACATAATCACGGCTTCTGGTCATCGCCATAGACCTTGCGGTCATGAGATCAGTATGCATGTCTTTAGCCGCCTTTTCGACCTTATACTTCCCCTGCCATCCCACATACGAAAAACCGAGAGCAACGGCGAGTATGCCGATAACCGAGATAACGACTAGCAGTTCTATTAATGTTACACCCTGGTCTTTCATATTCCCCTACTGTTTTCTCATGTGCAATATTTTATCTATCGGCTTTGGGGGAACAATAATGGAAAGTCCTCCTGAGGGAGGCAGACCCTGCATGGGTTCGCTCCTTCTGCCTTCCCTTTCCGTAAAGGCAGTGCTGAGATCCACCTCTTCGATGCTGCCTGTGGAGACCTGCACTATAGCCTTGCCTTTTAAGACGCCTGACCCGGCCAATGACCCACCGGTTTCATAATTCACTCCCCAGAGGTGTGATTGGCCGCCGTATTCGCAAATATCAGCAGTCGGGCTTGATGTGGTAAAAAAGACCGCACCCGTCGTAATGGCAAGCGGGTCGGTCACCAGACGCTCTGTACGGAACACGGCAGTAGGGTCAGAGCAGGCCACAGCTGTGTTGGAAGAGTTGACGCATAGATCGAGATTAATATACCACCCTTGAGCATCCGTTGAACCCGCTGAGGTACTTGCGTTGCCTAAAGCACCTTCTGAAACAGTAAGCGCTGTAGAGGCGGTATTGCACAATAGATTGATCCCCGAGGAGTCGTAACATGGTTCTACAACACCGTACAATTTTCTCTGAGAAAAGGCGTCGTCTATAACCTGATCAATCTTATAGAAATACCTTCCTGTGCCGAAAAAGA
>JAGSYM010000133.1 GCA_018262395.1 Nitrospirota bacterium
CTGCAGGAAAAGTCATGAATCAGAAAAAATTGATCTGGTTGAAGCACGAATGGGATACAGGGTGAAAACTGCTGATATGATCTATACAACATTCGGTGTGGGGTTTGATCTGAAAAATAGAAACCCCGAGTCCAGAGTGATGTTCTCGGTGACATTTTTAGCACCGAAGGAAAAGAAGAAGATTCAGAAGATATACGAGGAGGAATAGCAGACTCATGTTCGATATCGGAATGCCGGAGCTGATTGTTATATTTATCGTTGCGCTGCTCGTCCTTGGCCCAAAGAAACTTCCCGAATTAGGGAGAGCCCTCGGGAAAGGACTGGGAGAATTGAAAAAGGCCCTGCAGGATGTGAAAGACTCGGTTGAGGATGAGTTGGAGGAAGTCAGGGAAGCTTCATCCGAGATACGGGGAGCAGTACGTGATGCGAGAAAGCAGATTGAAACTGAAGTGAAAACCGCGAGTAAAACGGTCGCAAGCACAGTGCAGGACGCAAAAGAACAGATGGAGACCGAGTCTGAAGCAATCAAGCAGTCACTGAAAGATACTTCGAAGGAAATACCTGAAGATGCAGGTACCGAGCAGAAAAAGTGAACCATCTCAGGAAGTTCCTCAATCAATGAAGGAAGCAACTTTCCGAGCATGTCTCTGAGAGCAAATCCCTTTGGCAGTAAAAACAACTTTTTAGATACACCGTGATGGCGGAGGACTGATATGGCAGAGAGTAAAATGATGAGTTTTATGGAGCACCTCGGTGACCTCCGGAAGAAGATAACGGTGTCTTTGATTGCCGTATGCGTTACCTTCGTAATTGCCTTTAATTATTCAGAGGATATTCTGAGGTTTTTCATGTTTCCGCTGCGCTATACCCTGGACTTTTCGGTCAGGAAAATGTACATATACTATCTGTATCAGGATAAACTGAAGGACACCAAGCTCGTTTTCCTCGCTCCTACCGAGGCCTTCTGGATGAATATGAAGATTGCAATGGTCGCTGCTGTGATTATTGCGCTGCCGGTCATCTTTCAGCAGTTATGGAGTTTCGTCTCACCTGGTCTTCATGCGAAGGAGAAAAAATATGTAGTACCCTTTGTAGTCACAGCAACAGGCCTTTTCCTTGTCGGTGGCGCGTTCTGTTTTTTTATCGTCCTTCCCTTTGCAATGGGGTTCCTGCTCACCTACAAGGTTGGTGATTTTATGATGCCGATGCTTTCTGTCGGACAGTATGTTGATTTCTGTCTCAAGTTTGTCCTTGCCTTCGGTGCTGTCTTCGAGCTTCCCATCATTATCATCTTCTTTACGAAGATGGGATTTGTGACGCCGCAGACTCTGGCAAAACACAGAAAATATGCGATTTTGATTGCTTTTGTTGTGGCCGCCATCCTGACGCCAACGCCGGATATCTTCAATCAAACCCTCATGGCTGTCCCAATGATTGTTCTCTATGAGGTTGGGATTCTGATGTCGAGAATCTTCATACGACCAGCGGTGCAATAATGCCGACGATTCGCGGGAAAAGTCTTAAGGCAACTGCCTTCGATATCGCTGAAGGATACGTTGTCGTAAACCCGATATTTCTCAAAAGCCTTGACAATGACTCTATCAAAGGACTCCATCAGGAAATTGCGAAAGTACAGATAGAAATTCGCGGAGAGAAATTTCCTCATGGTGATACGCAGGCAATCAGGTTTAGAAATACCCGGCTCCAGAGGCTGAACTCCGCCCTCATGATTCTCAAAAACTTTGCACGGGAGAGAAAAATCCTGCTCGTATGAAGTTTGACTGCTGGAGAGGGCTGTGATAATTTTAAGCATGGAAAAATCCGACGAAATACGCGAAGCAAAAGATATCCTTCAAGCCCTCATCAAAGCAAAGAAAAATATCAGGATGTATCCTGAAAATAATCCGATCTATGTGAAGACCCTCGAAGATGTATTCATTCGGTTTAAGAATTTTCTTGATTATCGGGATGGTTTCAAACTGTACATTAAGCAGAACAGCATCTCCTATGAATCGGAAGAGCTGTATTACAGCATGGAGAAGGAAGATAATCTTGCACTGTTTTTCTTTAAAGACGGATTACGGGAACTGACATTCAAGAAAGGATTAACCCGTAATGAACTGGAAGAATTCCTGAAGATTATTGCCCGTGAATTTGACCGTGAAGAAATCGATGATGATATTGTTACGCTGTTATGGGAGAAAGACTTCGAGAATATACAGTATGTTGTTGATGAGGCGTTCCTTGTTGACATCGATGATGAAGATTATGAAACAAAAGCCGAGCAACAGGTGAAGGAGCAGGCAACCGATGTCAGTGACCTGATGAGGGCTTATGCGGACGGGTTTAAGGAAGATGACACCCATCAAATGGCCGTTATTCCGCTGACGGAAAGAGATTTGCAGATACTCGTGAGAGAACTGGAAAAGGATTCGTCGAGCAAAATTGAGAAGCTGGTTACGATCCTCTTTGAGCTTGTTTATCAATCGGAAAAACAGACTGATGTTGACGCGACGTTTCAGTTTCTCAGAAATGCGATCCTTTTTTGTATGCGTCACGGGGATATAGCGCTGGTTAACCGCATCATGAAACGTACAAAAGATATTATGGAGGAACCTTCGCTCAAGGAGAGCGGGAAAAACTATTTCAGAATGCTCTCTCAATACCTGGGAAGTGACGATATAGCAGGCTGTCTTGCTGAAACGCTCGATAGCAGCATTGAGATAGACGCACATGTATATGAAGAATTTGTCGGTTTTCTCGATAAGAATGCTATTCAGCCGCTAATCAAATATCTCGCTGAGCTGAAGACAATCCGTGCACGGAAGAGCGTCATCGACGCACTGATTATTCTGGGTAGAAAAGACATCCAGATGGTCGCCAAGGGACTTGATGACCAGAGATGGTATCTGGTCAGGAATATTATTTACATTCTCAGGAAAATGGCTGACAAGAGGGCGACCGAATATCTTCTCAAAACAGTGAGACACAGTGATATCAGGGTGAGGAAAGAGGGGATTAAAGCACTCGGTGAACTTGGCGGACACGACGTCATACAGACTCTCAGAGAGTGCCTTGATGATGCAGATGCTGAGGTCAGGGTTACGGCTGCCAGAGCATTCGGTACGATAGGATCAGAAGTGGCGAAGAAAATCATTCTCGATAAAATATCACATAAGATGTTTAAAGAGAAGGCATTTGATGAGAAGAAGGAATTTTATGAAGTACTGTTACGGTGGAAGGATCAGGCAGTATTTGATTTCCTTACGACCGCGGTCAGGAAGAAAACACTTTTCGGCAGGGCCAAGAATGATGAGAATAGGGCGTGCGCAGCATTCTGCCTCGGCCTTCTGGGAAGGAAGGAGGCGCTTCCCGATCTCCAGTCCTTGAGGGAATCAGGCAATAAACTCCTGCAGGATTTCGTGCATGCTGCCATCAGGAAACTTGAACATGATAAGTAACGAAGAAAGAGAAATCCATAAGGGCGCACAGGATATTATCAATCAGATCTCCGTTATTCTGAGGAACGCACAGATCCATAATCCCGGTAATATCGCCGTTACCACGGCAATCGAACGGTTCCTTTCATTACTGAACCAGTTGACCCGTATAGAAAAATCCCTTGTCCTTGAGCTGGTAGGAGAATACTTCTATTGCGATGACGTACGGGTCCGTTACGCTCTTGAACATCTCCTCAACTTCGACTATCTCGTCAGGGAGTTTAAGAGACGGGAGATTGGAAAGATCGTCTTTTCTCACGGTGTTGGACCACAGGATGTCCAGGTTTTTTTAAAGGCATTTATCGCAGCTGGTTTCTCGCCCTCTCCCTTCGACACAATATCCGGGATAATGTCCGGCGTAGAGAAGATTCATGTGGATATCCTGAAAAAAATTAAGGAAGGGGAGCGGGAGGACGCACGAAAGATTATCAAAAAAGTCTACTATAACGCAGTCTCGTTTTCCAAAGGAGTGATGACAAAGATCAAAGCTGGAGAGAAGGTCAACATTAAAAAAGCGAAACGAATCGTTGAGTCCATGGTTGACCATCTGCTTGAAGAGGAGAATCTTCTGATCGGAATGACCGCAATAAAGGATTACGACGAATATACCTATCATCATTCAGTCAATGTAAGTATTCTTTCCGTAGCACTCGGCCAGAGACTCGGAATGAACAAAAAAATGATGACTGAATTGGGGCTTGTTGCACTGTTTCATGATATCGGTAAGATCGAGATTCCCAACGAGATTCTCAACAAAACAACGAGTTTTACGGAAGACGAGTGGAGGATGATGAAAAAGCATCCGATCTGGGGCGTGACGGCTTTATTGAAATTGAGAGGTCTGGACCAGACTGCCATACGATCTTCAATCGTTGCCTTTGAACATCATATGAATTATGACTTGACCGGTTATCCACGGGTCAGACAATATGCGGACCTTGATTTGTATTCACGGATCGTCAGTGTCGTTGATCAGTATGATGCGATGACTTCTGCGCGCGTATATTCAAGAATTCCTTTAGCCGCTGACAAAGCACTGAGCATCATGATGGAAAGAGCGGGCAACCAACTGGATCCCCTCTTATTCAAATTCTTCACCAATATGGTGGGGGTCTTTCCTATAGGGTCGCTCGTGATGCTCAATACAAAAGAGATGGG
>JAGSYM010000134.1 GCA_018262395.1 Nitrospirota bacterium
ATAATTTATTTCTCCTTTCTGTTCCCTTACCCGATGCCTTATTCAGGCTTATTTATAAACATACACGGAGATTCCCGTTAATGCCGTGATACATATCACTCATCACGTGTTATTATGGGAAAATAGTTGAGTGATTGCTCGAACTGCGACGTAACTATCTGCAACTCCGCAAATGTGTGGCATTGAAACAGTTGTTTATTTCGTCAAAAAGGGGGGGAAAGGGATGCCCGGGACACAACCGAACTTTCTTTTGCCCAAGTTTAATCCCCTTACCCCTGCACGTTCACAGGTGCAGATGAGAAAAATGCAGTGTTTACTTTGGAGCGAAAGGCGCAATACCACTGATTAAAACTCTGATGGTAAAAATTCTTCCTGTAAGAATTATTTTTAGAAATTGCTCTGGGATGCTATATTAGAGAAAGAAATCAATATAATGAGAATAAGGAGGTAACGAAATGAAAAAGTTACTTTTGGGGATAATCCTCTTCGCGTTAGCAATTGTCGTTCCTATTCCAACAATGGCAAGGGTAGATGTAAGTATTGGTATTGGAATCCCTCTACCACCGCCCGTTGTATTTCCAGCACCTCCGGCGGTGATAGTGATGCCTGATACAAACTATGTGTACGTTGTTCCTGATATAAATGTAGACATGTTTTTCTGGTATGGTTGGTGGTGGCGTCTATGGGAAGGTCGCTGGTATCGCTCACATTACTATGACCGGGGGTGGGCTTATTATGACCGTGTTCCAAGTTTTTATTTTGATGTAGACCCAGGTTGGAGAGGACACTATCGAGACCACAATTGGTACGGACACCGATGGAACTATGAACGGATTCCTACCCGACAACTTCAACAGAACTGGAGGAGCTGGCAAAATAATCGACATTGGGAAAGGCACGGGAACTGGGGCGTCCAGAGCTATCAACCCCGACCGCAACAACAGAGACAGGAACTAAGACATCAAAGGCAAGAGCAGTATCAACAGAGACCTGAAGTTCAGCGATCCCGGCAACCCCAACAACAGCATTCTCAACCTCGGGGCCAGCAACACCAGGGGAAATCAAAACACCCAAAGTCTCAAGGAAAACCTGATATGAGGTGAGCACTAGGGCTCAGTTCGCAGAGGGAAAGGCATGCATGAAAACATGTCTTTCTTTAATCCGCTAATCCTCTCCTGCAGTTCTTTGATAAAAAAACTGACAGTTTATTATCTGAGGAGATAGAGCATAAGGTTTGACATAATTATCATAAGATAAGTGCACAAAAAAGCAAGGATTGATACCTTGTTCTTTTTCATGTGTGTTTCAAAGGTAAATCTTCAATTTTCAGCTCTTGTATGTTATGCAGCACTGTAGGTACATGCGTACGTACCCCCAAAAATACTGCGCACCTTGCAAGTAAAGGTTCGGCAGAAATGAAGTCGCTGTCTCGCCCTAACCTATTGATTTAACTGGCGGTCCCAACGGGATTCGAACCCGTGTTTTAGCCTTGAGAGGGCCACGTCCTAGGCCTCTAGACGATGGGACCATAGATCAGATTTCAGAAAGAGATATCAGAAATCAGGAACTATTTGTTACTTAAGCCGTAAAGCATTTTCGCTATTTCATCACACTTATCGTGTAAGCTTCTGAAGATATCATCGTTTATATACTGACTGCTTTTTAAAATGTGGAGCAAACTGACGGTTTCATAAACAGAGCCCCTGGCTACATTAAAATAGTATCTCCGTTCTTTCAAGGTTTCTCTTCCAGTAGCTTCAGCTATGTTCGCCGATATCGACAAACAACTCCTTCTTATCTGATCGCCAATAGAGGATTGATAGCTCTTCGGTATCGTATCAGCAATTTCAGCGATTTTTTCGAAGAGATCTATACTTTTCTGCCAAACGATCAATCGTTCGAACTTGAACATGTACTTTGTGTCTCTGTCTCAATTCTCTTTCTGATCTCTCTCTGAAATCTCTATCTCAAATCTCTATACTGTATTCTGGCTGGGGAGAGAGGATTCGAACCCCTGTAAGCAGATCCAGAGTCTGCCGTCCTGCCACTGGACGACTCCCCAAGGGTAATGCTTAAAAAATAGAAAAGTATTATACCATAATCACAAGTTGCCCAATGTCACTCGGTTATCACTTTATCAGGCAGTTCATCCGTATCACCCGGAGTAATGGGGAAATGTGTTGCAAGGATTTCGCCGGTTTCCCTGATGGCTCTGCAGAGTGCATCACACGCACGGCCTTCTTTAATCCCTTCGGATACCATATGCGCAAATCCCTTCAGTGTCTCCTGATCGATCTTTTCACAAATACCCTTATCGGCAAGAACCCACACCTTCCTTTCAAACAGCGAAATAAAGAATAAGACCCCCGTATTTTTCTTTGTTTTATAGAGCTCCTTTTCGTAAAACGCTATCAAAGCCCTTTGCATAACCGTCACTTCTTTTCTCTTGAGTCCTACGAAGCCAGCGTGAAGGGCAGGGAATTGTTGGAAAAGATACCGCGAAGGGAAAAAGAACAGGAAACTGCAAATGATATATGCCCAGATGGACGCATGGAACAAAGAAAGCGCAAGAACAAGAGCCAAAAGACTTCCGAGGAACAGCCCTCCCAATACCTCAGCCTCGCGATACCGGTCACTGCTGTCAACAACCATAACAGCAACTTCACCGATTGTACGGGATTCGATGATATTGATAGTTTCTTCGATTCGATGTTTCTCTCCTTCAGAAAAAAATGTATCTGCTTTCATATGGTATTTCCTCACCAGCCTCCTGAGGCACCGCCGCCTCCAAATCCGCCTCCGCCTCCGCTAAAGCCACCTCCGAAATCACCACCGCCTGAAACGCCACCGCCTCCCCAGTTAATACCACCCCCGGGCCATGCTCCTCCCCGTCTGCTGTGCCTTCCTGAAGAAAAGATTGACGGAATGAGAAGACCAGCGATGAGGCCGACAATGGCAAGGATGACGGTCAGGATAATTCCAACAGGAAAAATCATTTTAGCAAGAACGGGAAGTCCGACTGCACCTGATATGCCCCCCATTACCCGTGACATGCTTCCGAGCATCAATATCATGATTGTCCCGAACACAAGAAAACTCAGAAACTGTGAAATTCTCTCAGGCTTCTGAACGTTTCTCCTCTCATCTGCCTGAAACTCACCCCGCGTGGCATCAATGAGTGCATGAACACCCGCAATAAACCCTCCGTCAAAATCACCCCGCTTAAACCTCGGCTTCAGAACAAGATCGATAATCCTTCCGGCCATCAGGTCCGTCAGCCTGCCTTCGAGCCCGCGCCCCACTTCGATCCGTATCTTTCTCTCCTGATGTCCAACGAGCAGGATAATACCGTTGTCTTTATATTTCTGTCCAATCTTCCATGAGTCCGCAACCCTGATGCTGAATTCCTCAAGAGCTTCGCCTTCAAGAGAAGAAATGGTCAGGATAACGATCTGGGTTGAATCAGTCTGTTCAAAAGCCCGCAATTCATTTTCCAGTTCTGTTTTTGCCTGAGGGGATATTATGCCGGCATAGTCATTAACATAGCCCTGAAGCTGAGGGACTTCAAGGGCAAAAACGGTCGACGATAAGAAAAAGATACAACAGGAAAGATACAAAATTAATCGATTCAGGTGGTAAAAGTATTTTTTCGGATTAGCACTGACAGGACATACTGTTTTCGCGGATTCTTTTGCCGATATTCTCAGTTGAGATAATGCGAAAAATAAAGAAGCAAAAGCCTTGGAGTCCTGATGAATATCAGGACGAGAATGAGCGAAAATAGTATGCCCCGTCAGTTTCTCCAATCTCATTCCTGAAATCAGAATTTCACCTGTGGTGCTTTCTCAGCTCCCGGTTCAGCCTTAAACGGTTCTTTGAGTTTTAAATGGAGCAGCAGGCTGTTTGTTAAGCTGTTCGGGAAAATCCTGATCGACGTATTGAATGTTTCAACAGCTTTGTTGTACCGTGCACGTGCGACATTGATCCTGTTCTCTGTGCCTTCGAGCTGATGCTGGAGGTCGAGGAAGTTCTGGTTCGCCTTGAGGTCCGGGTATTGTTCAACAACAACCATCAGCCTTGAGAGTGCACCGCTCATCGCAGCCTGTGCTTCCTGAAATTGCGCAAATGTATTGGGATTGTCGATGATATCCTTTGACATCTGTATCGTTCCGACTTTTGCTCTCGCTTCAGTAACTGCCTCCAGAGTCTCCCGCTCATGTTTTGCATATCCTTTCACAACTTCAACCAGATTCGGGACCAGGTCACTTCTCCTTTGATATGCCGATTCAACATCTCCCCATGCAGCCTTTACCGCCTCTTCATTCGCCTGCATCGTGTTGTACCCGCAACCCGATAAGACCAAAAGAATAAAGACAAAAATCATAGACAACCGGCTTTTCATAAAACCCTCCCTTTCACTTTTTTCATTTTGCCATATATCCGGGGCATCCCTCGAACCCCCTGCATCCTGCTTTTCTCAAACGGCACGATGCGTTCATACATATATTCTTGTAATGAATCTCAGGTGTCATGACAACAGGTTGAACACCTCCCTTACGCTTCTTCCCGAGACATGTTTTTGGTTTGATTTCTGTTCGCCCCACCTTTCTCTTTTACACCACATCTTATCATGATTTTGTATGATATATAAAGGATAT
>JAGSYM010000135.1 GCA_018262395.1 Nitrospirota bacterium
GGGGCTTCGAAGCTTATGGTTGAGCAGGCGCTCAGGGACGTAGGCTTTTCGACTGATCTGAGGTATGTTGCATTGAGATATTTTAACGTTGCAGGAGCTGACCCTCTTTCCAGGATAGGGCAGAGATATAAAGAGGCAACACACCTGATTACCTTGTCCCTCAGGACAGCTCTTGGATTAAGGGAAGAACTGAATATATTCGGTACTGACTATGATACCCCTGACGGCACATGTATACGGGACTATATCCATGTTGATGATTTGATAACAGCCCATATGCTGGCTCTCGACTATCTTTCGGAAGGGAATAAAAGCAGGGTCTTTAATTGCGGCTATGGTCACGGTTATTCTGTGAGAGAGGTTGTAGAAAAGGTCAAGCAGGTGACCGGAGTTGATTTCAGGGTTAATGGAACGTCCAGAAGGGCGGGTGACCCCCCTTCGCTGATCGCTGATTCATCGAGGATAAGAAATGAACTCGGCTGGAGACCTGCCCATGATGATCTTGATTATATTATCAGGACGGCGTGGCAATGGGAGAAGCGGTTGCATATCAAGGAATAATAAAGCGGAAAACTAAACGTTTAATACCCTGATGCTCTGCAGCGTGGTAGTTAATTAATTCCCAGAACATGGCTCAGTAATTGTTTATGAAATCTATGAGCGCCCTGAGTTTTCCGAAGTCCTTGCGGTTAAAATCGACGATAAGCCTGGGAAGGGCTCTGAACTCCGGCTCATCTTCTTCACAAGGCAGAGGCCCGGAGAGGTATATGCTGCTGCCTGGCGCAAGTATTTCATAGAAGAGTTCATTGCATTCGTCAACAAGCTGCTGACTTATGGGCGATGTGAGTCTGATAGCCAGTTTCTTGTCAACGTACCTCTGACTGTGGAAGCGGCGATAAAAACGGGTGATGCAGTCAACTGCGGAATCCGCCGAATGAACACATTCTATGAAATTGAAATCAGAGGCTGAGATAAACCCCTGTGCCAGGAGACTGTCCCGCAGAAATTGCATCCAACTTGCCCAATAGATGCCGTCTGGCTCGTCTATGAGTATAAGTGGCATGAGCTCATGCTTGCCGGTCTGGAGCAGTGTGAGTGTCTCCATCGCTTCATCGAGCGTTCCGAACCCTCCGGGGAAAAGAGCTATAGCGCTTGCCTCCTTGAGAAACGCCACCTTGCGGTTAAAGAAGTATTTATATGTGATTAGTCGCGGCGAGCCCTCAAGCGTCGAATTTGGGTTTTGTTCGAAGGGGAGTCGGATGTTTACTCCGAAGGAATAGTCAGAGCCTGCGCCTTCATTTACCGCCTGCATGATGCCGCCCCCGCCGCCTGTGATGACCATGAACCCTGCCTCAGCAAGTTTATTGCCGAAGAGCTTTGCCATCTGGTAAACAGGCTCATCAGGGGTTGTCCTGGCTGAACCGAAGACTGTGACCTTCCGCTTGTTCCTGTATGGGCTGAATATTTTAGTAGTAAAGCGCATCTCCTTCATGGTGGAGTTCATGAGCTTGAGGTCTCCCCTGAGTTCGTCCTCCTGCCCTGCCTTTAGTGCGGCAAGTATCATCTCACGGACAAGGTCCGGGTGATGGACATTGCCTGCCAGTTTAATCAGGCTGTCGATTGCCTTATCAGCAGGTCCGTTTGTTCTGGTAAAGTGCAGATCCATGGCATCCTTTCTTCAAGGTAAATACACTGACGGGTGTTTTTCCCGTGAGCTTTTTTTAATGTTGATTGACGAACTCGTAAAAAGTCAAGAATTAGCGCGTAGGATGCAGAGCGTACGGAATTCAGGTCTCGATGTTAAAGGGTTTTTTCTCGTTTAGTGGGCCCAATTTTTGGATGAGCCCTCTGCGCATCGCTTATCAGCGCTCCGATGTCCATTCGCATCACAGATGCGAATGGATGCTTGCCTGACGGCTACTTTTAGCTGTGGTTAAAAGGTATTTTTTGCGAAGCATTCGTGAGCAGGTGACTAAAACAGCCCCTGCTTCAATGTCCCATCTTCCATTACATAGGTTGGAACTCCGCCTATCTGTGCTTTTTGGGCTTCCATTATATCTTCTTCAACCATTCTTTTGGCTTCTTTGAGGATATCTGCATCATTTGCAATATCCTTCCTGGTATTTTTCAGCCACTCTGCCTGCTCGCTAATGGATTTCTTGATCGCCCCTGGATGAATATTTTCCAGAGGGAAATACTTAACGACTACTCTGTATTCTCCATTGTAGCTCTGGAGTTTTTCCTTGGCCTTTAAGCAATATGGGCAGTCCGGATCAGTAAACATGACGACTGTTTTTCTGCCCGAAGGATTGTAAACGATCCTGTCTTTTTCCGTGAGTTTAAAATCTATTTTGCCGAGTTCCGGCTCAAGTTTTTTTGTGAAAATTGGCTTGTTGTTAACAAATACCATTGAATTTGGCACTATAGATTTGCCATCGCTTGATACAAAGAATAGGACCGGCATATTAGCCCTGTCCCGTTTTGCATAAACAATGACAGCTTTCCAGTCGGAAGAACTCGTATTTTCAACTTCCCTGATTGTATAGTCCTTAAGAGGAGTTGAGGTTTTTATGAAGTCATCTGTAATCTTTTTATAATCCGGTTTGGTGCATGATACGTTTATAAGTACTATTATGAATACAGACAGCAACAAGACAATTCTTTTCACTTTTTTCTCCTTAGAGGGGGGATTGCTTTTTCAGCACGTAAAGAATAGCACAAGAAATACCTATTTTCAAGGTGAGGTGAGGCTGTTGAGGCTGACCGGTGACCGGTTCCCGCTGAGGAAAAATTCATCAGGGAATGATCCGGTGATACTTAAGACCGCTCTTCACGGAGAGAGAGATTCTGAAGGCATAAGAAAACAGCAGTTGAAAAACCTCAAGGCCCTTTCGATAAAGGGTTTGTTAATTTTTAAATATGAATTCTGGCCTTGTCTTCCCGATTATCTTTGACATAGCCATTATGAGACGGGGATGAATAAAGTATGTTCATAGTTCATTGGAAAATTTTCATTTACCGGTTATTTATCTCTCGATGGTGCCCACAGTTTCCACCAAAAAAATGCGGGCAGCACCCCACAATTTCTTAAGGAGTTTTCAGGTAAAATCCATCTCGTTACTTCCCGCAAAATTATGAATGATACAGGGCAATTTGCTTGATATTTCAATGTTCTTTTGTTACCGTCTATACAGTATGAGCTTGTTTGCTGCTGAAAATATGCATATTGATTTAGGCAAATGGACAGAGTCCGAACTGGATAAGATTATGCGTGAAGCTTCCCTGATCGAGGATGCTGGATCACGCATAGAATTTATTTCAGATTTTTTTATCGGCCTCGAGTATAAGGAATCTACATTGCTCGGTAATATCAGCAATACCGAGGTCTTTGTGATCAATTTCTCGGGGGTTGATTGCTTCACGTTTATCGACTACATTGAGGCGATGCGGCTGTCAGACTGTTTTGAAAGTTTCATGAGGAGCCTTAAACAGGTGAGGTATCTTAATGGCCTGGTGAGGTTCAAAAACAGAAAACACTTTTTTACAGACTGGAGTGAACATGCCCCATCATATGTCGATGATCTCACCGCAGTGATAGGGGGCGGAAAGGTCAAGAGCATTGCAAAGTCACTGAATCTTAAAGAAAACGGGGCTCCTTTTCTGCCCGGAATCGAAACTTTCCATCGCACTATCAACTACATTCCATCTGAAGATATTAACAACTCACTGCTTCAAAAGTTGAAGACAGGCGATTATGCAGGCATTTATTCATCCATGGAGGGGCTTGATGTTTCTCACGTGGGTATAATAATCAGAGACAGAGACACATTTTTATTAAGACATGCCTCTTCAGACAGGAGAGCAAGGAAGGTTGTTGATCAGGAACTTCAGGAGTATATCTCGGGGACACCAGGCCTGATCATTTTAAGGCCCAGGGATGATAGAAGCTGACCTTCTTTCGCAAAACCGCAATTTCACAAAAAACTTTGCAGATTATTTTTGAATTTTGAATGCACGCCGCTTTTTATAATCCGGGACTGCATAAGTACAAAGGCAAATGTTATAGTGTACAGTTACCATGATTTCAGAAAATAACTCTAATATTGGCCACAGTCAGCCAGGATAAGTCCCATGTTTAAGGTAATCTTCAGCAGACGAATGTTTGTTTCTTTTCTCATGGGGTTTGCCTGCGGATTGCCATTGCTTCTTACCTCGACTGTCCTGCAGGCCTGGATGAAAAAAGTGGGTACAGATCTTACTATGATCGGCCTGATGGCTCTGGTCGGCCTTCCCTATACCCTTAAGTTTTTCTGGGCACCTTTACTTGACAGATTCACACTTTCATTCCTGGGACGAAGGAGAGGCTGGCTGCTGATAGCTCAGATAGCTCTTGTTTTTTCAATTGCAGGGCTCGGCTTTACTGATCCAGCTCTAAATCCTGTGATAATGGTCATTGCAGCAGTCTTTGTCACTTTCTTCAGCGCTTCCCAGGATATTGTGGTTGATGCTTACAGGAGGGAAGACCTTGCGGATGAAGAACTTGGACTGGGTTCTTCTTTTTATATTAACGGATACAGGGTTGGGATGCTGCTGGCCTCAGGGGGTGGTCTGATCCTTGCTGATCATCT
>JAGSYM010000136.1 GCA_018262395.1 Nitrospirota bacterium
CTGAACGCTCAGGTGCTCTCGCATATTCTTCAGGTGAACGGGCTCTGCAAGGAATGTCTGAGAAAAAAGGTTAAAGAGGATCTGACATGAAAAGAAGTATTATTTCGGTTTTCATCATATGTCTTCTCCTGCCCCCGACAGTCTTCTCATGTCAGAAGAGAAATTCAGGCCTGTCCGGGGGTAAAGCAATCAAAGTGGTGACGACACTGTTCCCTGTGTATGATTTTGCAAAGCATGTGGGCGGAAAGCAGGTCCGGGTTGAACTGTTGTTACCTCCTGGCTTGGAGTCGCACAGTTTTGAGCCAAAGCCCGGTGATATCCGTAAAATCAATGATGCGGATGTATTCATTTATACCGGAAAATTCATGGAACCGTGGATTGAGGATGTACTGAAGGGGGTTGCAAATAAGAACCTGCTTGTGGTTGATACGAGCACGGGAATTGTTCTTGCCGAAGACCGTGACTTTGCAGAGCATACCGAACACGACCAAACCGCTGGGAATCAGCCCGAACACCACTATCTATATCGTGGAAAAGACCCTCATGTCTGGCTTGACTTTTCGAATGCCCAAACAATGGTGGAGAATATTATGAATGGGTTTATTGCGAAAGATCCTGTCAACAGAAATGAGTACGTGAAAAATGCAAAAGCGTACAGTGCACAATTGTCAGTGCTTGACAGGCAGTTTCAGGATAGTCTCTCCTCATGCAGGAAAGATATGATTATTCATGGCGGGCACTTTGCCTTCGGGTATCTCGCAAGGAGATATCACCTGCGGTATCTTTCCGCTTACAGGGGATTTTCCCCCAATGCAGAGCCTACACCCGGAGACATCATGCAACTTATAAAAAATCTCAGGAACTATCATCTGAACTATATCTTCTTCGAAGAATTGGTTTCTCCAAATGTTTCGGAAACAATCGCGCGGGAGACCGGTGCGAAACTCCTGATGCTTCACGGGGCTCATAATATTTCAAGAAATGAGTGGGAGCAGAACGTGACGTTTCTGTCATTAATGGAGAATAATCTGAATACACTCAGAATTGGTCTCGAGTGCCTGTGACGATTGTTGCCGTCGAACATCTCAGTTTCAGATATAACTCGGTGGAGGTATTAAGCGATATCTCATTCGGTGTCAACGAGGGTGACTACATAGGATTGGTAGGACCGAACGGGTCAGGGAAAACTACAGCCATCAAGGTTGTCCTGGGCCTCGTAAAGCCGGCGAAAGGGATCGTATCTCTGTTCGGAACGAACGTGAATGATTTCAGAGAGTGGCATAGAATCGGATATCTGCCGCAGAAACTCACGCATTTCAATCCTCATTTTCCCGCGACGGTAAGGGAGATTGTCTCATCTGGATTGTTCTCGACAAAAAAATTTCCCAAAAGGATTCAGCGTTCTGATGAAGCTTTAATAGATGACGCAATGAGACTGACGGATGTTGCCGATATCAGGCACAAACTGATCGGGGAACTTTCAGGAGGCCAGCAGCAAAGGGTTCTTGTCGCCCGGGCGATCGTCAATCGTCCGGATCTGCTGATCCTTGACGAACCAACAACAGCCCTCGATCCTGAAGCGCGGGGGACTTTTTTTCAGACGCTCATGGGACTAAACCAGCACGGAAACGTCACAATCATCCTCATTACCCACGATATAGCAAGCATAGGGAAATATGCATCCAAATTGCTGTATCTCGACAAGCAGATTATCTTTTACGGAAGTTTTGAGGACTTCTGCTTATCAGAGAAGATGACCAATTACTTCGGAGAATTCTCCCAGCACCTGATATGCCACAGGCATGATTGAGCATGGATCTATTCAGTTTTTTTCAGTATGAATTCGTATGGAGAGCCGTCATAGCCGGTTCTTTTATTGCATTGGTCTGTTCCATTCTGGGAGTTCTGCTCGTTTTACGGCGGCTTTCTTTAATCGGGGATGGGCTTGCGCATGTCACATTCGGCAGTGTGGCAGTCAGCCTGCTCTTTAAGCAGCATCCTGTGTATCTTTCTATACCAATCGTAATGGCGGGTTCATTGGGTATTCTGAAATTGACTGAAAAAGCCAGGCTGTACGGAGATGCAGCTATAGGGATTGTTTCTTCCCTGGGGGTTGCCGGGGGTATAATTATTGCCAGTGTAGCCGGTGGTTTTAATATTGACATCTTCAGTTTCCTCTTTGGCAACATTCTGGCTATCAGTCAGGCAGAGGTCCTGACTTCGATAGCCCTTTCGATTGTTGTACTCCTTATTATATTTTTCTTCTATCACGAGCATTTTGCCACAGCCTTTGACGAGGAGTTCGCAAAGATATCCGGGATCGATACAGGAAAGATTAATGCCATTCTCGTTCTTTTAACAGGTATAACGGTTGTCCTTGCGATGAAAATTGTGGGGATCATGCTTACATCATCGCTCCTCATTCTCCCTTCAGTCACAGCTCTCCAGATCGCGCGGAGTTTTAAGAATACCATGATAGTCTCATCGATATGCGGCATTGTATCGGTAATTGTCGGTATCTATGCATCGTTTGTCATGAATCTCCCTACTGGTGCTACAATTGTCATGGCAAATTTTCTGCTTTTTATAACAGCATATACATATAAGAACACTGTCCGAAGTAAATACCGTTAAATTGTCAGCTATAAAAAAGTATTAGGTAACCTGATGCATTAAAAGATATCGTAATGGGAATGGGGTATGAGACCTTTTTTTTCTGCCTCTGCGAAGAGGAAACGAATTGCCTGCTCGCCTGCTGGCCCGATATCCAGCGAGTATTCGTTCACATATAAATCGATGTGCTGACGGGTAACCGATTCCTTTATCTCTGCGGCATGCCTGTGGATATATGCTTGAGGTTCTCCAGGTTGCATCTGCGCGTACCGGATACTTTCGCGGATTTTCTCCTCCACCACATACGATAGGTCTTTGTTTAAGCTCCGTCTGATGATAATACCTCCGAGGGGAATTGGGTATCCGGTGGACTGCTCCCACCAGTCACCCAAATCCAGAACCTTTTGAAGCCCGAAGTTCTGATAGGTGAACCGGCTCTCATGGATGATAAGACCTATATCAGTCGTTCCTTGCTGAACGGACTGCATAATCTGATCAAAGGGCATAACCACGATGTTTTGAATCCGCGGATCATAGAGGCGGAGCAATAAGAAAGCAGTTGTGCCTTCTCCAGGGATAGCAATGCGTTGACTGCGCAAATCCATTGCGGTAAGTCCTTGCCGGGCCACTACGAGAGGGCCACAACCTTTTCCCAGTGCTCCTCCGGAACGAAGGAGCGCATAGTGATCCCGCAGATGAGCAAAGGCGTGAAAGGATATTTTTGTGATATCCAGTTCACTGCGGGAAGCCAGTCTGTTCAGGGTCTCGACATCTTCCAGCCGCTCGGTAAAAGAGAGCCCCTCCAAGGGGATCTTTTTGTGGACAAGTGCATAAAAGATGAACGTGTCGTTCGGACATGGAGAGTAACCCAAGGACAGCGTCTTCACAGGGTTCCCTTCCAATGCGTAATGATTTCCCTGGCTGCTTCCTGGCTGACCAGGGCAGCAGCAGAAAGATTCCATTCTTTCCTATTCCTCTGTTTCACTATATTGCTGATACCACGGATTTCGAGAAAGGGAGTGCCATAAAGGGTGCATAACTGGGCTACAGCTGCTCCCTCCATATTTTCACAGATACCCCGGAAACGTTTTTCCATTTCAGCCGCTTTTTCTTCGGTTCCGGTAATTTCAGAAACTGTAACGAAAGGTCCTGTTTTAGGGTTGAATCTCTGCAAAATCTCTTGTGCTTTGTTCACAATCTTCTGATCCACGGGGAATGCATTGTAGAAGCTTTTTTCCCCCTTGCGGAGGAGAGGCAGGTTCAGATACTTTGTTGACCGCCATCCCCGCGGAGTAATTACCCCTTCATCTCCAAAAATTTCCTCGCCGGCAATTGCCAAATCCCCGTTGATCAGCCCCGACCTCCTGTACGCTCCGCCGCATCCAATGAGGAGAATGAGGTCCGGTCTGAAATTCTCCAGCAACAAGGTTGTCCCATGGGCAGCATTTGTTTTTCCTACGCCAAGATGGAAGATAAGTATCGATACAGTACCGAGCTGACCCTGTAGAGCTGTAAATTTACCGATGGCAGCAGGCTGAGCGTGGGTCAACTGGCTGGCAAGCAATGCTGTTTCAAACGGTGTGGCTGCGGTTACGATGATCATGTCGACTGGTTCATTTTTAGAAATGCTTTCGGGCATAAAGATACTATTGTCCCCGTTACATCGGACCCCGAAGACAGAACGGTTACAATTCTATCAATACCACATCGATATGTGTCTTCAATCAAGGCATCATGCATGAACAGCAAATTACTTATACGTTAGCATGAAAGTGAAAAAAAACATAACTGTATGAATGATATAAGCCGAAAGATTTTTATGAGGTGGAACAGTTGACATTCAGATGATGCTTTTGATAAATTATGTATAACGAGCCACGAAGGCTAAAATAAGACCAGCAGGTCTAAAAGCTTTCGCGGCTTTTTTGTTTGCCGCGGGAAAGGATATCCTGTCGAGAAGTTTATCGAGCTACAAACTATGTTCCGCTTTTATTTAGTCACAAGA
>JAGSYM010000354.1 GCA_018262395.1 Nitrospirota bacterium
TAGAAATGGAAGACACTACGTTGAAATGCAAAGACTGCGGCGGGCCGGTAAAACTGGTATTTGGCTGACGTTCGGTAAGTTTTCGCTGCATGGATTGCAGCAAGAGGTTCGGACTTGCCGAATATGTTAATGAAATAGACGAAACCATATGGAAAAAGATCGCGAGCAGACCTTGTGACAGGGCATAGGCGTGTCCCCTGCGCTTTTCCTGATTGACCGTTCATTATTGAGACTTCCCGAAGCACGCTGCGGGGAGTCTCAATCCAAGGAACTTTTATTTTTATATTCACTCATTTGACCTTGCAGCAAGTCGGTGCGACATTCAGCTGAAACCCGCCTCGGCTGCAGGGAATGCGCTCGCCATCTATTTCCCACTCTTTGTGAAAGAATCAGCAAACTTTACTTTCCCATTGGCAGAACCTGCTCGGGTGCCGCGGAAGGGCGATGAAAAAAGATGCTGATAAGCAAAATTAAGTCAAAATCTCACAGAAATCCCTATTTTGTCATTCCGCACCAGAAGTAGGCGCCTTAAGCGAGCGAAGAGCGTCGGGAGTCCTTCCGAAAAGAATGGAAAGATTCCGGGCAAGCCAACAGCAGGCCTGACGGAGGCGCCGGAATGACGGATAAAATAATGAGTTTAGGGGGATTTTCTTTTTCTGCATTTACTAATCGGATAATTCGGATAATAATGACATGACGTTCCTGATCAGGTGTGCGGTGGATAAAACTTTTCAGGTGTATTATTATTAAGCTCTTCGAATTTAGCTTAACAGGGGGAAAAAATGAGTATTAGAGAGAATGTCTATCAGGTGATAGACCTCATAAAGCCTGAACATATTCTGGTAAGTGTCTTTGATAAAAATGGCCTTGATGAACTGGTCAAAGGCATATTGGAGGTCAACCCTGAGGCAAGGTTTTATTCAACCGGAGGGACCGGCAAGAAGATCATTGAGATATTAGGTCCTCAAGTCAAAAAAAATTATATCTCTGTTGAGGATTTTACAGGCGCCCCTGAGATGGAAGGCGGTCTGGTAAAAACGCTTCATCCAAGGATTCATGCAGGCCTGCTTGCTGAAAGGGGCAACCCCGCGCACGAAGAATATCTCTATAAGACGCTCGCCCAAAACGGCTCTGCGCCAGGGGTATATTTTGATATCTTTGTCGGCAACCTCTATCCCTTTACCTCGGTCATCTCAAAAGAGGGCACGACCTCAGAAACAGCACGCGTCAATATTGACATAGGCGGTCCTGCAATGACCATGGCCTCTGCCAAGAACTGGCACAGTGTTGCGGTATTGACTTCAGCAGACCAGTATGCCGGTTTTATACAGGCGCTGAAAAACCAAAAAGGCAGCACAAGCCTTGCTCAGAGGTTCAAGCTTGCCAGCCAGGCCATGAAATCAATCGGAGAATACAGGACAGCTATCGGCAATTATTTCTCCGCCCTTGATTTCGAAAAAGACGTCAGACCCTTTTTGAATATTAAATAATGTCTGTTTTTAAATTAACCAGTGTATTCAATATGTTCTGGATCCCTGGGGCAAGCCCGAGGATGACAAACCTTTAAGTTATGGGCAGAATCTATACAGACCGGTCCAGGGGATCAGATGAAAATAGCATATTTTGACTGTTTTTCCGGTATCAGCGGAGACATGTGCCTTGGCGCCCTTGTTGATGCAGGAGTGTCGCTTAAGGAGATAGAAAAGGGATTAAGAGGCATACCGGTTAAAGGGTATACACTTGAGGCAAAAAAGGTCAGGCGAAGCGGACTTGCTGCAACAAAAGTCGACGTTATTATTAAAGACATTAGCGCGTTTCAAACTGGGAAGTGGAATGATATCAGCAGGATTATCAGGGGTTCCAAACTGCCTGAGGTGATAAGACACAAAGGCCATGAAATATTCAGAAGCCTTTTTGAGGCAGAGGCTAAGGCCCACGGTGAAGCTTTAGCCAAAGTCCATCTGCATGAGCTCTCTTCAGAAGACTGTATAGTAGATATCTTCGGCACATTGATAGGCCTTTCATTGCTTAAGGTTGACTCTGTATATTCTTCACCTTTAAATCTGGGCGGCGGCTCTGTAAAGACCGCTCATGGCATATTGCCTGTGCCTGCTCCTGCAACTGCCGTGATACTGAAAAACACCCCTGTTTATTCTTCGGATGTGCCCTATGAACTGACTACCCCAACAGGCGCGGTCATCCTCAAATCACTGTCAAAAGGCTTTGGCCCCATTCCATGCTTTAATTACGAAAAAACAGGAGTCGGGGCAGGCAGCAGGGACATCAAAAACAGGCCGAATGTCCTGAGAATATTTATTGGAGAGATGAACAGCATGACACCTGATGAAGCCGTTACTGTCATAGAAACGAACATCGACGATATGAACCCCCAGATATATGAATATGTAATCGATGAGCTTTTCCGCATAGGCGCGCTTGATGTCTATCTGACACAGATAATCATGAAAAAAACCAGACCTGCCGTTAAATTGAGCGTGCTTTGCGACCATGATAAACGGGAAGACCTTATCAATGTAATACTTAAGGAGACCACCTCCATAGGTGTCCGCTATTTTGAGACACAGAGGGTGACAATGGACAGGGAGATCAGGGAATTCCCCT
>JAGSYM010000137.1 GCA_018262395.1 Nitrospirota bacterium
ATCTAACGCACCCTGAGTTTCAAGCAGCGGCGTAAGGCTCCCACTGTGGTCGTTTTCCCCTCGAATGAAAACAGGAAACTGCTGTGGCAACTGGCATTCTGCAAGCCGATAGATGTTATACCTATTAACTCCCTGTTCATATAGCGTTCGTAATAATTTGTACCTTCGCATTGATCGCATAGGATGATTCAGTATCCGAAGTCCACTGTTAACGCTCGCAAGTTCTTCCCATATTTCAGATAGAATCTTCGCTTGCTCCTGAGGCAAACGCTCAATATCAGAAAAAATATACGTTCCCTGCTTCAGGGATCTGCGATGTGGCAAAGATTCATACGATAACACCTTGATTCTGGGCAAGAGTTCCTTAGCCCATGTATTGATAAATGATCTTATGGTATAAGCGTGTTTCTGAGTGACTAGGTAATAAATCATCAGTTTGTATGTCCTCGTTCAATATTTCAAGGGAGATTAATTCTTAAGACGTTTGATATCTCTGGTTTGCGTATCCGATTTTCTACTAGATTATTGGTATTATTATACATCAGCGTATGACAACTTTTGATATGAAAGATTCACCACAGAAAAGTAATTAGGCAATACAGGGTGAGTAGGAGTGAATCATTGCTGGGCTTCAAATGTGTTTGTTACGACCTGTATAAAACAAGTTATTACAATCCGAAACTATTGCGACGGTCCAGGAAGTCGCCTCCATGGTGGCCTATATTGCCAGCCCGCTATCATCGGCAACTGCAGGCGCACCCTTACGGGTCGATGGGGGAGTACTAAAGAGTGCTTTTTAGACCCATATGTCTGATGATAATCTGAGCCTTAACAAAGGCTTCTCGCCGAAAAGGAGGTATACGTGGACGATTTAACAGGTAAAGTAGCACTTGTAACCGGAGCGAGCCGTGGCATCGGACGGGCAATCGCGCTAGCGCTTGCCACTGCCGGTGCGAACATCGCGATCAACTACCGGCATCGTGATGACGAAGCGAAGGAGTTGCTTTTGCAGATCAGGAGATGCGGTCGTCTCGCTGTTGCAGTAAAAGCAGATGTGTCTATCTCGACTGACGTCGACCGAATGGTCGGCATTATAGAAAGAGAACTTGGCTCGCCATCGATACTTGTAAACAATGCCGGAATCGGGATAATGCATTCCATCGAAGATATAACTGAAAAAGACTGGAATGACACAATTGCAGTGAATCTCACATCTGCATTTCTCATGATTCAGGCGGTACTTCCCGCCATGCGAACTCTGAAATGGGGTCGTATAATCAGCCTTTCATCGGCTGCGGCACAGATAGGAGGAGCTGTAGGTCCTCATTACGCTGCATCGAAAGCCGGCATTCTAGGATTGACACATTATTACGCTGTTCACCTTGCTAAGGAAGGCATCACAGTGAATGCGATCGCTCCCGGACCAGTCGGCACGGAAATGGCCTCTTGCCTTATGGCGCAGCGTCAAAGTTTCGCGCGAAGGCAGCGAAGAGGCGGTGCAGCTCCACAACTGAAGCCCGATCTTGTGCCAGTCAGCCGATTTGGCACCGTGGAGGAGGTCGCCGACGTAGCTCTCATGCTTGCTCGGAATGGCTATATCACTGGACAGACTATCAATATCAATGGCGGCAGGTACCTGAGTTGATTGCACAGCTGTAGTTAACAATCAGTTTTGACAAGCCTTCATCTCAAAATTCTTCAATCTGTTTGTTAGAAGGCGAATTAAACAGGTATCAATGATCTAAACTGTTGCGGAGTTCAGGAAGCATTCAAAAAAATGATTTAATGGCTTTGAAGGCTCTTTTCCATGCATGGTACGGAATAAAACCATCGTTGGGGCAAATCGCATGACAGTCGCAACATTCCTTCCTGAAGCTAACACTCCTGAGACTTGATATAATTATGCATGTTACGAGTGGAAATGAACACCAAAATACCTTGAATCTGGATCCCGGAAAGTGAGAGCACCATTTTATAAGATGAGAGGCATATCTTGAAACCTGCAGGGATGAGTAGAGGAGATAAATTTCTTTTATATGTTTGTCTCCTCATTTTATTTATCGGCTTCTTCATCCTTCCGTTTATCCCAAAAATATGGTTTAAAATTGTTGGGCCTCAAAATAAAACCTTAGTAGGTGAAGGGTTTCTATTGAAGTCCTCACTTCCTATGCCTTCAGATAAATTTCAGGGCAGCATTGAGATAAAAACCATACAAGTTGGCAAATATGACTCATCCGCCGATAGAGAGATTGTCATTCTCGCTGACAATCAATGCCTAATTTTCGATGAGAAGACACACAAATTGAAGAAGACGATAATGTTCAAGAAACGCATGGGAATAAGACCAGAATTAATAAAAATCAAGAAAGATGGTTCTCTGGAAATAATGCGACGAGGAGGGGGGTTCGGAGACATAGGGTTAACAGGTACGGATGGAGAATTCATTTGGAAGTATAAACAGGTTGGGACCAGTCCCTATATGGCAGCTGGAGACCTTGACGGTGATGGTCATTTAGAGTTTTATGTAGCCGATTACGATGGTGTGCACAGACTAGACTATTCAGGGAGAGAGATTTGGAGAACATATGATGGCGTATGGGAAGAACATATTCAAACTTGTAATGTGGGAGGAAGTAAAACGTCCTTGATTATAACGAGCGGAAACAGAGGGATGATTCGCATTCGAAATTATTCAGGGAAGCTTATTAAGGAAATGACACCTAAAATGGAAGTATACAGCTTTGAAGTCGTAAAATGGCCAGATAACTGTCATATACTAACTAATGATGGAAACCGCATTATTGTCATAGATTTAGATGGCAAGATCATTCTTCAATATGAATATGAGAAAGAATGGTTTACCAAAATTTCATTTCTCAGAAGCTCTTTTGAAATATTTGATATTCGAGGTGTGCCTGTAAAGCTCGACGCAAAGGAAGAACCATATCTGGCTGTGATCACAGACTTCCGTTCTTATATTTCCAGAGCCATGCTCAACATATTTTCTCCTTCTGGAAAGCTTGTTTACCAAGAACTGCTAAATAGTACAAGAGCAATAAGCGCAATAGATAATCCAGACGGTAGTCAAGGTTTGATTGTGGGAGATGGTCCACAAAATGTTTGGATTTATGATAAGAAAAAGTAAGGAGAACGCCATTTGCATGCATGAATACCAAATTGCCTCCTTTCTCTAAATAACCCGCACTAATTTAATCTTCCGATACCTGAGAGGTAGTCGGTGAATCCTAGATTGTAGGTCTGGCCACTTGCGATTCAAAGACTGTGCATATTTCGGGACAAAGTTATCTTTTCAGCCACTGCCTATTGAATACCGAAAGGAACCATCACTGCTGCCTATCATGCCAGGAAATCAAAATGACTGGAAGTTAGAATTATCGTTTCGATTGCGAGGCGCGTAGTTCGGGACGAACTCTCGGAAAGTTTCACCTATCGATAACTATCAGGTATCAGGTGTTCATCGCAGAACGACTTGCTCACAGAATTCGAAACCTGAGGGCATTTCGACAAGTGTGCGGTGCAGTAACGGAAATCTATACGGGCACGATGGGCTCGCTTCTCTCTCATCTGATAAGTACTGCAACTGAGCGTCTCTCACAAATAATGCTCGTCCACTAGAACTGACCTTGCCCAACTTAAAGGAGATCCGGGTCAGAAACTGATGCGCTTCTTCATTCGATTGTAGATATCCTTCCGGTGGCCAATACCAAGAACGACGATCATCGAACGGTCGAATTCGAAGACAATACGGTAGTCGCCAACACGAAGCTTCCAGTATCCCTTCAGCGTCCTCCTCAACGGCAAGGCATACTGTTCAGGATACATAGTGAGTTTTGTTTCGATTGCATTCCTTACCCGAAGCTTCACAGCAGCTGGTAACGCCGGGATGTCAGTTTTCACCACTTCCTTGTGATAACTGATAGTAAACGGCACTTTAACTCCAGGCTTTTTTATGAGAAACAAGTTCAGACTTTTTGAGAGTTTTCTTCCTTTCATCCGCAAGCGCAGCCAAAGATAAGTCCTCCTGAATCTCCAGTGCATCCTCGATAAGGTCCTCGACAACAGAAGACATCGAAAGACCTCTTGCTTCTGAAAGGGTTTGCACATCAGCATAGATACGCGGAGTCAAAACGACATTTATGCGGGGGTTTTTTGTAGGCATAAACACCTCCCTTCTCTTTTTAGAATAGTGTAACACAAATAGCACACCATATGAAAGATGAGAGGGAGAAATTGACCATGTATATTGTTAACGGAAAACAATGACAGTCTTTAGATCCGATACCGATTGGTTTTAGGTGTTCCCAGCTTTCCGAAAGGACGCTACGGTGTGAGTGTCTGAAGTCCTTCTTCATCTGCGATCTTGCAAAGACGCGGGTCGGAAGATACAAGGGTGAGCTCTCCACGGGTAAACGCAAGCACGAAGGGCTGCGGCGCTGCAAAGAGGCTGGACAGGACGAGCAGCGGCTTCCCGGGAATTAAGAATTTTCGAGAATAACCATTGCTACTGAAACGAAGAATCCGAGAACTGTGAAAACACCAGCCATCTTTCCTCCATGTTCATAAGCTTC
>JAGSYM010000138.1 GCA_018262395.1 Nitrospirota bacterium
GAGAGACTCTATCATCGCATCCTTATTGAAAATATAATTCCCCATAGATACATAGGCGCATGCGGAATTATCAGGCATAGGAGTCGGCTTTTTCGGTTTTTCCTGAAAACCGATGATCCTGTTTTCACTGTCAGTGACTATGACACCAAAGGCTGACGCCTGCTCAAGAGGGACAGGTCTTGCAGCTACAGTCACAACAGCATCCTTTTTTCGATGGAAATCAATCATCTGCCGGACATCCATCCGATAAACGTGGTCCGCTCCAAAGATAATTACCAGTTCAGGATTCAGCTCCCTCATGACACTGATATTCTGAAAAACAGCATCAGCCGTACCCTGAAACCATTCAGGCCCCATGCGCATCTGAGGCGGGACAACCGTCACAAAATGATCCTTGATTACTGAAGAGAGCACCCAGTTTTTTCTTACATGATCAATCAGTGATTGGGATTTATATTGGACGAGAAGATAGATCGAATAGACATGTGAATTAACGAGATTGCTCAGGACAAAGTCTACAATCCGGTATTTTCCTCCGAATGGGACAGATGGTTTTGATCTGAAAGATGTCAGCGGAAAAAGCCTTTCACCTTTTCCGCCTGCAAGCACAAATGCAAGAATCTTCGGATGCGCCATTTAACCTCCGCGTCTCTATATTTAAATATTTGTTTTGTTACATGAAACCTGAGAGAAAAAGATCGTTCCTTGACTGAAATTCTACCTGATAGCCTCCGCTGATGTAAATCCGGATCATCCCTTTTCGCTTTCCCCGGACCCTTTCCGGTACAGCTATTGCTTCCAGATCATTTTTTATTAAAAAGCAGAGAAAGTTCAGAGAATCTTTTGTCATGAAGCATATCTTCAAGTGAATATGGGGTTTTCTGTATCCAGTTTGGATGTGAATCGACCGTGCCGGGCATATTCTGCTGGTCCGGAGTCCCCAGTATATCGTCCAGACTTACCAGCAGAAGCCTGCAGGGAGATTGAGCAAGATACCGGTATATTGCGGTACAAAGTTCATGCGTCATATGAGGAATCTCCAGAGGGTCTTCCGGAAAATCATCAGGAATAATCCTGTGTGCCTTCAAAGCAGAGATAATGAGGCGTTTATCTCTCTCCCTACAGACAACATCATTTTTCCATGCTTCCTCATCTCCATAAATGCCCAGGTGTTTTTTTACTTCAATATCGCGGCCGGCCCAGTAACCGTGTATCGTCGGGAGATCATGAGTGGTTATCGCGCAGAGGGCCATGGATGGATATTGCTCATGAGATTTGAATGAGGGATCAGGGTAGTTTCTCTCAAAATAAAAAAGTCTGTAGGAAAGCATCTGAAATGTCTGCAGCATTTCCCTGAAGGTATCATCTATTGTGCCAAGGTCTTCGGCAATGACAATCGTTCTGTTTCTTTCACTTTCGAGCGCTATGATCCGCAGGAGGTCCCCGGCGGGCTGCAGCAGATATGCTCCATGCTCAGGAGACATGCCCGTTGGTATCCAGAAGAGTCTGTATAAACCAAGGGCATGATCAATTCTCAAAGCGCCGCCATATTTCATATTTTTCCTCATAGTCTCAATAAATAATTCATAGCCGGTTTCTTTGAGGTCGTCAGGAATCATGGGCGGAAATCCCCAGTTTTGTCCCTGAGGATTAAAATCATCAGGCGGTGCGCCGACATGTGCATCCCCGATGATCTCCTGGTAATTCCATGCATCACTCCCGGCTGCAATTGCTCCGACAGCCAGATCATGATACAGACCGATCTTCATCCCTGCCTCTTTGCAATGAGCTGATATTTTCAGAAGCTGATCATTTATGAGCCATTGAATATATATGTAATACAGCACTTCTTTCTCATGTTCTTTTCTGAAGGCCTTAACCGCGTCTCCTTTTGGATCATGATATGCCTCAGGCCATTGCTGCCATGAATACACGTTTTTTTTCTTTTTAAATAAGTCCTGGATTGCAAGAAAGGTCGCAAAAGACTCTACGCACTTGCCTTCAACAGACAGGTAATGTTTGAATTCCCTGTACCGTTTCGAGTTCTTTTTTTTGTAATGTATTTCATAAAAGCTTTCAAAAGCACGTCTGAGTATCAGCTCTTTGAGCTGACCTGCCTTTTCGTAATCAATACGGTCGGTCTTTCTCAGTTTACGTATTTTCTTTCTGAAGGCTTCTCTTTTGATGAATTCCCGGATTTCATCAGACGCTATTATCTCAGGTATTCCTTCCATGTCCAGATAAATAAAATTCTTATACAGCCTGCTTACCGGCGAGTAGGGGCTGAGGCCATAAGGATAGGTGTTTGGGATGGCATGGAGCGGGTTTAGCCCGATAAAATCAGCCCTCAGCCCGGCCATCATGTTGACAATTGTCTCCAGGTCCTTGAAATCACCTATTCCCCATGAACTTATGGAATGTACGGAATACAGGTTGACTGATATTCCCCAAGTCCTGCCCTTCCCTGTCTCAGGAGGAAGATAACATGTATCAGGAGTAATGATAAGCCTTGTTTTTTTCCGGATTGTTTCGGTCCCGTCCGGGAATATTTTGCCGGAAAGCCGGCATTCTATATCAGCGGTATAATAGCCGGTATTTCTCTGTGCTTCGTCTGAAATAAGTACTTTTATATATCTGGTGTTGTCTATTGTTCTTTCATCTGCAATATTGATGTCATTGCCAAAGACCTGAAAACTGTTACTTAAGCCGTTTTCATCCTCTATAACACATGTAATTTGCAGATTGTTCTCTTCCCCTGTTCTGACAGGTATATAAAGAGGAATTTTAAAAGGCTGAGCATTAACAGATACGACAAAAACCGGTTCTGTAAAACTTTTCCACGGCCTGGATTTCCGATCATTGATCTCTCTCGCGATAGCATCATCAGATTCTACATCCATCTTCATAGCCTTAAGCATCGCCCTTTTTGCCTCAAGTGACGCGACATGAAGTTTCCCGAATATGTCCCAGTACTCAGGAAGTATCCCGCACAACCCGGATAGCTCATTGATCATTTCAGATGTCTGCTGATTTATTTCCATATATATCCTTTCATTCGAATATGCTTCCCTCTATTTTTGACATTCTTTTTCCTCTCTGAGATACACCGTGCGATGAGGAAACGGGAACTCTATTTTTTCTTCCCTGAACCGCTTGAAAATTCTTTTCCTGAGCTCATGCTGCACAGGATATTGGTCCACAAATTCGTTTACGTGACAAGTCAGAGTAAAGTCAAGCGAGCTTTCCCCGAATCCGGGAATAAACCTGGCAGAGGGGGCAGGTTCACCCAGTAATCCCGGGATCGTTCCAACAGCTTTCCCGGCTTCCTCAATTAATACTTCTTCCACCTTCACGGGATCAGCTGAATAGCTGACACCGAGAGACAGGACAAACGACATACGTTTTTCAGGCAGAAAATAATTGGTCACAACGCTCTGGGAGAGCTTGCTGTTAGGAATTACCACCATGTTATTGGACTGCATTCTGATCCTTGTGGTCCTCCAGGTAATATCATGAACATACCCTTCCTCTCCGCTCTCCAGTCTTATGAAATCACCGACCCTGATAGATTTTTCCATAAGGATATGTATCCCGGCAAAAAGGTTTGCGAGGGTATCCCTGAGGGCAAGGGCTACAGCAAGGCCGCCGACCCCGAGGGCAGTAATAAGCGGAGCTATCGACACACCGAGGACCGTCAGGCATATAAGAAATCCTATAATTAGGATGGTCCCTTTCAGCATCCCGTAAGCCAGTCCCGTTGTCGGCAGGGGGAAACTGGAATGTTGCACATAATTTTTGAATAATTTTCCTGACAGGTTCGCGACCGCGATCGTCACCGAAAGGATGATGATTATATGAATGGTCTTGCTGATGTAAAAAACATATTTTTCATGGAGATCAGACGTTGAAATGCCGATATAAAGACCGATCGCCACACACCAATACAGTGTAGGGATTTTGAATGACCTTATGATGATATCGTCGAATTTTGTTTCAGTAGTGGCAGCCCATCTGTGCAGGCCCCTGAATGCAGCCCCCCGGAGTACATATAATACAAGCATTGACAGGAACGCAATACCTGAGGGAATCAATATCTTTTGAAGCTGAATGTCCATCTGTCCTCCTGAAAAACAGGTGCCGGAGTAATCTTACCCTTCATTATATCAGCTGCAAAGCGCGTCGCAATGCTTATCTTTATATGGGTGGATGAGATACGGTAATGAGCCGGACAACATTATGCTGAAAGTCCGGTTCTGATTAAGTTATCTGCCTTCTTCAGGGACAGAAGAACGAGACCTCTTCCCTTCAGCCGAAAAGCATCAGGACAGTCTCATTGATTCAAGCCTGGAAATTCTCTCTTCAATCGGGGGATGCGTACTGAACAATTTCATGATCGCCCCGCCGCTGAAAGGGCTTACAATGAGCATATGCGATGTAGCGGGAGTCGCATGAGTCGGGATAAGCTGCGTGCCCTTATGAAGCTTGCGCAACGCATTTGCCAACGCCAGAGGATTACCGTGAAGTCTGGCTCCGCCTTCGTCAGCAGCGTATT
>JAGSYM010000139.1 GCA_018262395.1 Nitrospirota bacterium
AGGGAGCCGGGGTTAGATGTGGTGAGCAGGCCTCCAGCAGCGAGGAGGAAGCCTGAAGCATCTATCGAAGCGCCCACCATTACAAAAGTACTATCGGTTTGCCAAGCACAGAGCTGCATTAATTTGTGAAGCCATGCAAAAGTATTCGATCTCCTGGTGTGGAATGAAAAAGACCTTCCATACACGGGAGCCACTGCGATACTTTTGTATGGCTTTTTTTGCTTTCTGTAGATATGCGACATCTGCCACGTGCGTTGCGCTTATAACATGATTTCTATAAATATAAAAAGCAACTGCAGCGCCGTCTTTTGCTGGGGAGACGAATTTCATCATAACCCCATTGCCTCTGATTCACAGTCCGAACTTCCTGAATAAATAATATTTAGGAAAATCGATCCCGAGTGTAAAGAGTGCTGAGAACCCAAGGACAGCGAGAACCTGACACAGGGTGAGGGATGGAACAAAGACACCATATATGCCCAAGAGTGCAAATCCGATTATGGCTGCCGCGCTCAGGATCAGCAATTCCCTGCCTGGCATTGACGACCAGAAGTGCCTCCTCTCTCTAACGATCAAGACTCTGAACTGACTGTTGAATATCAGATTCAGCATTACGAGCGTTCGAAGCCGTTCCCATTCCAGGTGAAAATAGTTCATGCCCATCAGGATGACGAGCATGCCTTCCACAACCAGGAACATACCCGGAACGAGCGACGCAAGAGTTATGTTCTTCACATTCCACATGTTCGGGTTTGGCGTATGTTTTACATTGTCGGTTGCCAGAGACATGGTTACGAAATCGTTTGCAAACACAAGCAGCGACATCCCGAGGAGAGAGAGCACAATGTCATGGAGCCAGAAGAAGCTCAGGGTCAGCAGACCGACGAATTCTATAACCTTCGTAACTTTGTTAATGACCCATGTCAGCATCCGCTGATAGGTCTGTCTGCTTATTGTTACCGCATTAATTATGACACTTATACCCGGTTCCGTCAGGACTACGCTCGCAGACGCCTTTGCTACGTCGGTAGCATTGCTCACCGCTATCCCCATCTCCGCCTGTTTCAGCGCTGGTGCATCGTTGACCCCGTCTCCGGTCATCCCTACCATGTGCCCCTTGGACTGCAGAAGTTTCACAATCTTATACTTGTCCTCGGGATATATCTCGGCAAACCCATCGCTTTTTCCGACAACCTTCATCTGCTCATCCTCGCTCAAGTCCCCGATATCCGCCATACGGATTATGTTTCCGCCGATCCCCGCCTGAAGGGCTATCTCTTTAGCTATGGCCATGCTATCTCCGGTAAGCATTATCGGCTTTATTCCAAGCTTTCTTGCCTGTTCTATCATGCTTTTTGAGTCCGGCCTGAGTGGATCAGCCAATGACAGCAATCCTGCAAGTTTAAGATTATCTAGGTCGTCGCCTTCCGAACGGGCAACTGCTATCGCCCTGTACCCTTTTCGGGAAAACTCTTCTATGATCCGGTTTGCCTTCGCCATATCTTCTTTATCGATTCCCCGGCAGATGGATATGACGATCTGGGCTGCACCTTTAACAGCTTTTAAGCGTTTTGTGTCGACCCCGATTATCGCCTCGCTCCTCTTAATCGATGGATTAAAGGGGATATGGGAGATCCGTTTGTAGGCGTTAAAATCAACTCTCATGCTTTTCGCGTAGTCAATGACCGCAAGGTCTATGATGTCCATCCCTTCCTCTTGTGAGGCCAGTGCAGCTGTGAGGACGATATCCTCTTTCGTATATCCGGAGAACGGTATGCCTTCGGCAACCGATAATTTATTCTGAGTTATCGTACCTGTCTTATCGAAGCAGAGGACATCTATCGAAGCCGCATCCTCGATCGAATCGAGCCTGGTAACGAGAGCTCCCTTTTTTGCAAGCTCCATTGCTCCTACGGACTGGACTATGGTGAGCACTGCGGGAAGGGCTACAGGGACCGCGCCCATAAGGAAGATTACAGCCAAGGTTAGTATCGTAACGATATGTTCTTCCAATCTCATCAGCACAGCGTATGCCAGAATTAAAACTAATGCCGCTATAGCCAGATACATCATATATCTGACCATAGTCATCATCACTTCCCCCTGATGGGACTGCGGCTTTGCTGATTTCACCAGTTCAGCTGTTTTGCCGAAGTATGTGTTTGCTCCGGTATTGACTACCGCACACCTGGCCTCTCCACGCCTCACTACGGAACTCGAATAGATTATGTCCGATTCGTGTACCTCTGCAGGCAGGGATTCTCCGGTCAGGGCTGATTGATCAATGGATAGACCGCCGTTTATCATTTTGGCATCGGCAGGCACGATATCACCGAGACCAACGGAGATTATGTCTCCGGGCACGATCTCTTTAGCCTCTTTCATAACCCACTTCCCATCACGTAACACTTTCGCTTTGATCGCCAGCTTCTTCTTGAGGAGTTCGACCGCTTTTTGCGAACCGCGTGAATGCACGTGTCCAATGACAGCATTTACCGTCAGCAACACAAAGATTATTATCCCTTCCAGATAATGTCGCAATACAAATGAAAGCACCATTGCAAGCTCCAGCAGCCACGGCATGGGCCCCCAGTAACGCAGCAAAAATTCGAGAACGGGATTCGTCTTTTTCTCTACGATTTCGTTATACCCGAATATCTTAAGTCTGTTGCCGACTTCTGAATCAGTAAGACCATCTATTGATGTCTCTAAGACTTTAAGAGTCTTTTCTGGGGGGATTTCTTTGTATTCAGACGTGCTTCTGAGTTTTGAACCCATAAAAGACCTCTCTTTCATTATTAATTAATACTACTCATGAATGAGCTACTCTTATATCTAAGTAATGCACGTAACCTATTCATGAGATCATCTTTCATTCAGCGAAGGCAGCGGCGTTGCCGGAAAGAAGAAACCGGCCTTGTGCAATTCGTTTCGAGCAAGCAGGCCCCGAAAAAAATGGGGATGAAGAGCCACATACCCAAGACAGCTTCGTTCCCGATGTTTTTAAATCTCCAGCCGATTACTGTGAGAGGCTCGCCGTTGCGCCAGATGAAGAAAAGGATCAGACTGACCAGAGTAAGGTCGCGCAAGATGGTCGAGAGGGCGATGAGCACGAAGCTCATGCTGCCTTGTTTAACTATGAAAAATGAAATGATCATGGAAGAGACGATGAGGAAAAGAAAAACAGAAACCTCAACGATCTGTTCTTTCCGATGAGAAGTCGGGTTATTTTCCACGGAGGCTTTATCGTTGCTTGCGCCGGTCGTCATGAATGGCTACTGCCTTTTTCCTGCTTTTCTGTCGGCTGCGGAATTTCGCGGAAATGATGAATTCCGTCTGGACCTGATATGCCGATACAACAAATAAATCGCCACCAGCACGATGACGAGTACAATCGCCACATGCTCAATTTTTGTGATGTCCTTTCTTATGACCTGCAGACTGTTACCCCCTATATAGCCTGCTCCGACCATCACCAGCATGGTAAAAGGAGCAGTGATAGCGTCAGCAGCAAGGAATTTCAGCGGCGGCATCCTCATGACACCTGCAGTAATGAATAGTTGCGCCCTCAGACCCATAATATGTCTTCCGAGGATGATGGACAGGATCCCCCATTTATTAAATTTGTTTTCAAGCTGTGATAACTTTTCCGGCGATACGATTTTATGGAACCTCTTGTGGGTGACGATCTTACGGCCGTATTTCCTCCCAACAGAGAAGACGGCAAAATCTGATGTCAACAATCCCGCATAAACAAGCGCTATGGCGGGAATGGGCTTTATTACGCCGGTAGCAATGAGGAATCCGCACAGGATAAGGGTAGTGTCCTCAGGGAACGGAAAGCTAAAGGCTCCAAGGATGAGAAGGACGAAAAGCCCCAGGTAAGGAAAATGTTCTACAACTCCTGAAATCTCCGGCATTTTGTGCCACCTAACACATTATTGCTCATTCGTTTTCTTGTAAAAGCCCCCTTAATCCTCCAGGCCTCAATTATATTCCCAATTTCTCAAATAAATAATATTTAGTGTCTATGCGAATTTCACACTGATGCCCTTCAACTATCTTCTTTGCGGGAGGCATTTCAAACACGGTTTCCCATTTTATTGCATTTCCCTTAATCTATTTTGTTGTAAACTCATTCTTCATCTTCTCAAATTCTTCCCTGGCTATCTCTCCTTTTGCATATCGTTTCTTGAGAATATGAAGCGGTGATCCTTCATAAGTTTTTTCCTTCTTCTTATCACCAATTGAATTTACAAGATGGATAACACCGAGGACAATAAAAATGGAAAAGATGACGATGAACAGCCAGCCAAACTCCATGCCGTGTTCAACCATACGCCAATGCACAATTTTTACCTCCCTTAATGAGAGTGTACCATCGGTACCGCGGTTTTTAAAGTCAAATAAAAAAAGGGTGTAATGAACAACGTGTGATATTGCTTCCAGAATGCCGAAGAAGGCTGATAAAAACCCGTAATAAAGCCGATACTCATTGACTTAAAGTTCATTGTTTCCTGTG
>JAGSYM010000140.1 GCA_018262395.1 Nitrospirota bacterium
ATGACGAATTTTTATCGGAATCACACTTTACGGACAGACTCTAATTGAACCTATTCATTGCTTTATCCACTCCCTCAGAAACAACAGCGGAAACAGCATAGATAGCGCGTTGTATTGCATCCTTCATCAAATTCATCTCCATCCTCGTGAATTTACTGAGGACGTAGTCTTCAGCAAGTATCCCGGGTTCTCTCCCTATCCCGAGCTTGACCCGGATAAAATCCCTCGATCCTACACTCTGGATGATCGAATCAATTCCTTTATGTCCTCCTGAGGACCCGGCCTTACGAATCCTTATTCTGCCGGGCTCCATGTCAAGATCATCATGGATAACAACAAGGTTCTCCGGCTGGATGCCGGACTTTCTGCATATATCCTGAACAACAGGCCCGCTCATATTCATATAAAGAAGGGGTTCTGCAAGGAGCACCACGTGCCCCTCGACAGAACCCCTTCCGATTCTGCATCTCCCTTTTTTTTCTATCAGAGCTATGTTGTAGCTATCAGCAAATTCCTCCAAAACCATAAACCCGACATTATGTCTGGTTCTGGCATATTTCCTGCCGGGATTTCCAAGACCGACAATGAGCCACATCGATCACATGAACAAGTATCAATTATCACGGTAACAGTGCTGACCGGTAATTGTTATTTGCTCTCCTCCGCTTCCTCTTCTTTCTTGCCCTTCTTTATCACCTCAGGTTCTGCAACCTCAGGTGTCACGGCCTCTTCAACAGGTGCAACCTCTTCAACAACAGGAGCGATAATGTTCGCTAACACTTCGGATGAGTCTGTCAGAATCTTCACATCTTCTCCAAGATTGAGGTCACCCACGTGGAAGGACTGACCGATTTCGAGCCCTGAGATATCTATCTTAATATGACCCGGAATCTTATCAGGGAGACATTCCACTTCAATCTCCCTGAGGAGATTCTGCAAGATGCCTTTATCCCGTTTTACTCCGATAGCCTCGCCTGTCGTTGTCACGTGCACGCTCACCCTGACTTTTTCTGTCAGCGAGACTTCAAAGAAGTCCGCGTGGAGCATCTCTCTTTTCGTAGGATCAATCTGATAATCCTTGATAAGGGCAAGTTTATCTTCACCGTCTGCGAAATGCAGATTCACCATGATCTGATTCCCCGCAGTTGTATTGATAAACTGCGCCATTTCTTTCTTGGGGATCTTTATCGGGAGAGAGCCCCCACCTCTGTAAAGAATGGCAGGGATCATCTCACTTCTTCTGAGAGAGCGTGCTGCCCCCTTGCCTTTCTCTTCTCTCTTTTGAACATTTAGGGTCATCCTTTCCATATTTCTCATTTCCTCCTTCACGCAAACAGCGAACTTATTGAAGACTCCTCATGGATCCTTTTGATTGCCTCTCCAATGAGAGGCGCTATACTGAGAACCGTCAGTTTTTTGCACTGTTCTGTCTTGCTGTCAAGCGGTATGGTGTTCGTAACGATCAGTTCCTCAAGAACCGAATTGTTGACCTTCTCAACCGCGTTATCTGAAAGCACCGCATGGGTACATGCAGCAACGACCCGCTTTGCTCCCTTGTCTTTTAACGCTTCTGCCGCCTGAATGGTTGTGCCTCCTGTATCTACCATGTCATCGAGAATAATCGTATCTTTGTTTTCGACATTACCGATGACATTCATGATCTGGGAAATATTTGCAACCTCGCGCCTCTTATCAATAATGGCAATGGAACACTGGAGCTTTTTTGCAAAGGACCGTGCCCTCTCAACACCTCCGGCGTCCGGAGAGACAATCACCAGGTTCTTAAAATGATAGGCTGAGCGCACATAATCCAGAAGGACAGGAGATGCATACAAATTATCAACCGGAATATTAAAAAATCCCTGAATCTGTGCTGCGTGGAGATCCATGGTCAGAATTCTGTTTATCCCTGCAGCGGTGATGAGATCGGCAACAAGCTTTGCAGATATCGGAACCCGCGGCTGAACCTTTCTGTCCTGACGTGCATACCCGTAGTAAGGGATTACAGCGGTTATTCTATGTGCTGATGCTCTTTTCAGAGCGTCAACGATGAGAAGGAGTTCCATGATATGCCGGTTCACCGGCATGCAGGTCGGTTGCAGAACGAATACATCACTCCCCCTGACATTTTCATTGATCTGCACCATGATCTCACCGTCACTAAACTCTGTTACTGATGCATCCCCTAACGGGATATCAAGATATCCTGCAATTTCATGGGCAAGATCCTTATGAGCATTCCCTGTGAATAATTTAATCCCCTCTGGCATTACCCCTCCTCAATCAGTTGTCAGTTATCAGACTGCGGATGTTAGTGTTCCAAACAAATAATGGAAATCTCATTTCACACTTCTGATTTCTCACTCCTGCTCTTTGGCTGGGGCGGGAGGATTCGAACCTCCAGATGGGAGATCCAAAGTCTCCTGACTTGCCGTTTGTCGACGCCCCATCATAAATACGTCAAGAGTTAAATCAGTGTCTCAACGACCCCGCACCAACTCGGTTTCATCGCCGCCGCAGCCTTCACTGCCTCTTCTTTATCTCTAAAAACACCAAATACCGTGGGGCCGCTGCCGCTCATTGCGGCTACTCTCGCCCCCATTTCAGTGAGTTGATGTTTTATCTCGCTGACAGCAGGATACTCTCTCATAACCACGTCCTCAAGATCATTGGATAGTATTTTTGAGAGAGAAAAAAAATCTTGCTTTCCCAGAGCCTGACAGAACAGTTTAATATCAATAGGTTTTTTTGTCAATGTGCTCCCGTGAAGCCGGTCAAAAGCAGCATAAGCCCATGCTGTTGATACTTTCACGTGCGGTTTAACAAGAAGAAGCACTAAAGATGGGCCTATTTTCAGGGAATTTACCCGATCACCCTTCCCTTCAACCAGGGCTGCGGGGGAATTGAAAAAAAAAGGTATGTCGGACCCTATCTGAGCACCGATTGAGCTGAGTTCCTGATTCTGCAGTCCCAGACCCCATAATGTATTAAGCCCGGAGAGTGTGCATGCCGCATCGCTGCTTCCCCCTCCGAGGCCGGCACTCACCGGTATGTGTTTTTTTACGACGATGCGAACGCCTTTCCTGTATGAAACGCATGTCTTTAAGAGCGCGGCTGCTTTATATACAAGATTGTCTGAGACCGGAATACCTATATCACTTTCGACAGCTATCGAATCTGCATGATAAAAAATGAGTTCATCATACAGACTGATACACTGCATGAGACTGACGATGTCATGATACCCGTCTTTTCTTTTCCCGGTAATTCGAAGAAACCAGTTAACCTTTGCAGGAGTTCTTAAGGAGAGGGAATCACCCAATACGAGGGGAAAGGAGCCACCGGCATGCGGAGAAGCGGAATCACTTCGTTTCACCGGGTTTACCATCTCCATAGCCAGCCTCGTTAATCTTCTGCGTCACCCGTTCCCTGAGGCCTTCGTCTTCGCCCTTTTCATGATAACTGAGGGATTTTGACCAATATTCCCGAGCTTTTTCTGTCACCCCGATAGCATGATACACATCACCGATATGTTCGAAAATCGTCGGGTCATCTTTCACGATTTCAGATGCTTTCAGGAGAGTCTCCAATGCCTCAGAATACTTTCCGGATTTGTAATAGACCCATCCCAGGCTGTCCATGATATAACCGCTTCCGGGCTTCAGCTGTAATGCCTTCCGAATGAGAGAATATGCGTCTTCAAGGTGAATACCCTTGTCAGCATAACTGTACCCGAGGTAATTCAGTGCCTCTGCATGCTCCGGATTAAGCTCTATCACTTTTTTCAGATATGTTTCCATTTCATCAAACCTGTCTGTTTTTTCAAAGACTATGGAAAGATTAAACAGCAGGTCGTCGTTATCAGGAAAACGTCCGATTGCATCCTTTAAGATATCTTCTGCTCTCCCGTAATTTCTTTTATGGATATATGCTGAAGAGAGATAGAGATAAATTTCAGGTTTTTCCTTCTCAAAACTCAGCAATTCCTCATAGATCGCTATTGCATCGTCATCCCTGTTCGACCGTGAATATAAGAGTCCCAGGTACAGAAAAGCACTCACATTCTTCGGGTCCTGGGCAATGATTTTTTTTACCTCCGAAACAGCCTCCTCCGTTCTCTCGAGTTCACCAAGGCATACAGCGAGATAGTAGCGTATTGCCGTATTTTGCGGCCGTGCCTCAAGGACAATCCTGAATTCCTCCACCGCCTTGTCATACTGTTTATCCTCCAGGTAAAGGATCCCAAGATTGACATGCGCATCTACATTCACCGGTATCTGGGAACTAATTTCTCTGTATTGCTCTATCGCCCTGTCAGTCTCTTTCTGCTTCAAATAAATCTGAGCAAGTCTTTCCCGTGCCTGTAGGTTGTGAGGATTTATCGAAATCGCGTTATCATATGACTCCTCGGCCTCTCTCCATTGATTCTTCATTTCATAGATAAGTCCAACATTGTAATATGCTGCATCAAAGTTGGGTTTGAGAGCTACTGCCTTACGGAAATATTCCAGCGC
>JAGSYM010000141.1 GCA_018262395.1 Nitrospirota bacterium
AGTTATTGCAAATGGGGATGAAGGTGACCCTGGTGCATTTATGGACAGGTCGATTATGGAGGGTGATCCATTCAGTCTGCTTGAGGGTATGCTCATATGCGCCTATGCGATTCAGGCAAGGTACGGCATCATTTATGTCCGTCATGAGTACCCGCTTGCAGTAAAACATTTACGTACTGCAATCAGACTGGCTGAGGATATGGGTCTGTTGGGAAGAAACATCCTCGGCAAAGGATTTGATTTTTCCGTCCTTATCAGAGAGGGAGCAGGCGCTTTTGTGTGCGGAGAGGCTACAGCGCTTGTTGCCTCAATCGAGGGGAACAGGGGGTTTCCCCATGCAAGACCGCCAAGGGTTTCCGAGGCCGGAGGTGGGCCATGGGGGTATCCGGCCAACCTAAACAATATCGAGACCTATGCGTGCGTTCCTCCCATTATCGAAAAAGGAGCAGACTGGTTTTTGGGGATAGGGACGCATGGATCGCCTGGAACTAAGGTTTTTTCCCTTGCAGGCAAGGTGAAGAATACGGGCCTGGTAGAAGTGCCGATGGGGATAACGTTGCGCGAGATTATCTTTGATATCGGAGGCGGGATACTCGGGAATAAGAAGTTTAAGGCTGTTCAGACCGGCGGGCCTTCAGGGGGATGCATCCCTGAGCAGTATCTCGACCTCCCGGTGGATTTTGATTCTCTCCTTAAGGTCGGTTCCATCATGGGCTCGGGAGGAATGGTCGTCATGGACGAAGATACCTGCATGGTGGACATTGCAAAGTTTTTCCTATCCTTTACTCAGGCCGAATCGTGCGGTAAATGTCCGCCCTGCCGAATAGGCACCTATCAGATGCTGCAGATACTCGAGAAGATAACATCCGGGAAAGGAGAAGATGGTGATATCGAGGAGCTCGAGAGGCTTGGTCACCTCGTTATAGCGGGATCTCTCTGCGGTCTCGGAAAGAGTGCTCCGAATCCTATTCTGACAACCATACGGTATTTCCGGGATGAATACGAGGAGCATGTAAAGGAACATTACTGCCGGGCAAGAGTGTGCAATCTTGGCACATTTGTTATCAACCAGGATGAGTGCATCCTCTGCGGACTTTGCAAACAGGCATGTGCTTTTGGAGCAGTGAAGGAAACACGGAGTCATTATTTTATTGAACAGGATATCTGCACGAAATGTAAGGCATGCTATTCCGCATGCCCTGTGCATGCAGTAAAAATTATAAAGAAAACCTATGAACGGCTTGAAGAGGAACTGAGACTGCCCTCTGAAAAGTTAGAAATCATTGAAAGGAGGCGGAGGATGACGCTCATGGATATTTTGGAATCAAGGCCGTATGAAGTTGTATCGATTTCCAAAGATCATACTGTTGCAGATGCTGTTAATATGATGAGGGAGAAGAATGTAAGCGGATTGTTCATCGTTGACGAAAACAATAAATTAGCGAGTATCTTTACGGAAAGGGACATTGTCAGATGTGTGTATAATTCGATTCCTACAACCGAAAAACTCGAAAACCTCATGATGCGCGAATTAATAACATTTGATCCGTCAACCGGCGTAAGTACCGCCATTTCGATCGCATCAAGGAAAAAAATCAGACATCTGCCGGTTGTCGAAGGCAAAACAATAATCGGTATGGTCACATTCAGAGATTTAGTCTCCTATCTTCTTCCGGAAATATGTTATATGGCAGATACGATGTACTGAGGATTGGCATATGTCAAATCAGAAGGAAAGGACAACAGGGGATCTTATCAAGGAGGCAGAACAGAAACAGTGTCCTGTCCGGAAAGCCGGAGAGTATATCGATGCCTTCCTGAAAGAGCTTATGTGCGGCAAGTGTTTCCCGTGTGCTCTCGGAACCTTTGAGTCAGCAAGTATCCTTCGAGATATAATCGTCGGGAGAGGCACTCAAGCCGATCTCCATGCCTTAACGGAGATTGCAGAGATATTGACCGTTGCTTCACGGTGTAAGAAAGGGAAAGATACAGGGCAGTTCATCCTTGATTTGCTTAGGACGGGTGCTTTTTCCGAACATATCGGGGGAAGGTGTTCTGAGCATGAGTGCAGCCTTTTGAGTGAATACAGGATTGTTCCTGAAAGATGTATCATGTGCGGAGAGTGTCAAGTTGTGTGCAAAGTTCATGCAGTTGTCGGAGAGAAGAAAATTCCTTATTTGGGCGGTCATGTACCGTTTGAGATCGTATCGAAGAGATGTATACGGTGCGGTGAATGCGTTAGGGTATGTCCGAATGATGCAATCATCGTAGTAGACAAAAAGGATATTATTGAAGTTGGTGTTTCATGAGAAGTCGCCATAAGGCCAAGGGGAGGTATACGTGGGAAATACAGTGAAACTTACCATAGACGGCAAAACCGTTGAGGTTTCTGAAGGCTTGAACATCATCGATGCCTCGGAACTTGCCGGGGTTCACGTACCGAATCTTTGTTATATCAAAGGCATGAAGGGCATAGGAGCTTGCAGGCTCTGCCTTGTAGAAATAGAGGGGCTGAAAGCCCCGGTTGTCGCATGCAACACTAAGGTGAAAGATGGCATGATAATCAGAACCCAGACGGATAAAATCCTTGAGGTAAGAAAGTTCGTCATCGATCTCCTTCTTTCGATGCATCCCCTGGACTGCATGACGTGCACAAAAGCCGGGGTATGCAACCTCCAGAAATATGCCTATGATTTCGGGTTGAAGGAATCCTCCTTCAGACGGAAAAATTTCGGTTATCCCACTGATGAGGCGAATCCCTTTATTAAGAGAGACCCTGATTACTGTATTCTCTGCGGGCGATGCGTAAGGGTCTGTAAGGAGCAGGGGACAAATGTCCTCGAGTTTATGGGGCGGGGTATTGAATCAAAGGTTATCACTGCCGGGGACAGGCCTCTGCAGGAATCAGCATGCACATTCTGCGGAAGCTGTGTGGATGCATGTCCTGTGAATGCCTTACTTGAATCAGACCGCTCCCGCAAGGGCAGGGAATGGGAATATGAGAAGACACACTCTGTCTGCCTCCTCTGCGGTAACAGCTGCAGCATTCTGCTGAGCACAAAAGACGGCAGGATACAGAAGATCAACGCAGGTGCGAAGGCAGGCTCTGCAGAACGGTATATCTGTGCTTACGGGAGATTCGGGTTTGACAGTGTCGGGGCTCATACCAGGTTAGCCTCACCGATGAAGAGAATAAACGGTGAACTGAAGGAGACAACATGGGAAGACGCTCTTAATAGTGTTGCTGACAAACTGAGACAGGCTGGCAGGGAGACAGGGTTTATCAGTGTTGCAGGGATAACAAATGAGGACGCCTTAGCCCTGAAAAAGCTGGCGAAGAATGTCGTGAGAACGAAGAACTTTGATACTACCCTAAGTCTTTATGGAGACAGTGATTTTTTCATACAGTCTCAGAAGGCGGATATTGACCTGTCTGATGTCATTGTGATGGTTGACCTGAGTCCTTCACAGTGGCAGAGGATTCTGCCGGCTCTCGATGCCTCAGTGCGGAGAAGGGTTGAACGGGGTGCACGGCTTATTGTCGTCAATTCCTCTGACAGCAAAATCGGTGAAGTTGCAGCAGTGAATCTGAAGGGAAACATTGTCTCAATTTTGAGGGGTATTGCGAAGTCCCTCATCGCCAAAGACGTGAAGGCGGATAAGAGGTTGAGAGCGTCTGTGGAGAATGCAGAGGTAACGGAAGAGATCGAAAAAGCGGCAACTCTTATCTACGAGGCGCATGAACCTCTCATATTCTCTTCTCCAGCCCTCTTTGAAGCCTCAGCTAATATTGCGTTGTTGAAAGGCAAGATCGTAGCTGTTCCCGTTGAAAGCAATGTAAAGGGTGTTTCCCTCATGGGTCTGGTTTCGGAGGGGAAGTCCTATCAGGACATGACAGAGGGAATGACGAAGGTTCTCTATGTGGTTGGTGAGGTGCCGATCAGTCATCGGCCGAATACGGATTTCCTCATCGTACAAACCTCACATATGACAGCACTCGCGGAGCAGTCAGATGTTATTCTGCCGTCGGCAGCATCGTTCGAAGCATATGGTACCATGATTGATTACATGGGAAGGATGAAGCATCTGTACAAGGCCATCGAGACGTACGGAAAATCCCTGAACCACAGGGATATCTGTGTCAGTCTTGCCAAAGTCATGGGTGCTGAAATACGGAGACCGACAGAGGATGAGGTCAGGAAAACGGCTAAGGTGAAGCTGAAGATTACGTTCAGACCATGGGCTGAAAAAGAAGAATTCGACATCTCGCCCGAAGAGTTCACTGAATCAATAAATACCTCAGTTATCAATGGGTCAAGACTTTTATGGCTGAAAGAGACCGAGAAAACGGTAAGATAGTAAAAAAAGTGCTGTAGTCTGGAGTTGCGTTTACAAAATGTGTAAACTCGACTCCTTTAATCAATAATCTCGTATATGAACTTCGTCTCCAATTGTTGATTTTCAGAGTTTGGCTTCAAACGCAACATAACTTCATCTA
>JAGSYM010000142.1 GCA_018262395.1 Nitrospirota bacterium
AACAAAAATAGGAAATAAGAAATTTTATTACGAGCAGCACAGGTCGGAAGAAGCTCATTGAATAACCAACTAAAAAAGGGGATGAGAAATGGCAGGAAAAGGCAAAGCTAAAATATTCTCTGATAAGAAATCCGTTCTCGGGATCAATGGCCTTGGCAGAATCGGCAAACTGACCCTCTGGAATCATATTGCAAGAAAGCACTTTTCTGAAATTGCGGTGAATATCGGGAGAAGAGCAGGGACAAAACTTGAAGATATTGCGTTATATATAGAAAAGGATTCGACGTATGGTGCCCTGCACCATTACCTGTATGGATACGCGGCAGAGAGGGTCATCACCGATATAGACGAACATAACGGTACAATGAAAATCGACGGCATTCCTGTCACGGTTCTGAGGGAATCCCGTAACCCGAGGAATATACCATGGAAAGAATACGGTGCGAAGGTCGTTGTTGAAGCGACCGGAAGATTCACCAATCCCACGGTGCCCTTTGACGCGGCAGAGGGCTCAGTCCGGGGGCATCTGGAAGCGGGCGCGGAGAAAGTCCTGATCTCTGCACCGTTTAAGGTGAAGGACAAGAACATCCCTATGCCGTCTGACATCATCACTGTTGTCATGGGTATCAATGAGGAAGAATACAATCATGCAAAGCACCAGATCATCTCCGGAGCATCCTGTACAACAACCTGTCTTGCGCATATGGTAAAGCCTCTGATGGAGTATTTCGGTCCTGAAAAAATCATCAGCGCCTCCATGGATACAATCCATTCATGCACAGGGACGCAGGAGGTGCTTGACCGCCTTCCGAACGCCGGAGCCACTGATTTACGGAAATCAAGAAGCGTGATGAACAACATTATTCTCACAAGCACAGGGGCTGCTAAAACGCTGGGGCTGGTTATCCCGGAGATGAACAGGATCGGGTTCATGGCGGAATCCGTCCGGATTCCCATCGCTACCGGATCGTTGATTATCCTGGTGATAACGCTCCGCGATGAAATAGGCAAACCACCGGTAAACGGCGATCTCATTAACAACATTTACAAGGAAGCTGCAAAGCGTGAAAAGAGAGGATACATTAAATATACTGATGAACAAAACGTATCAGCAGACATCATAGGGCTTATCGGACCGGCTGCCATTATTGAAGGTCATGAGACACATACGAGAACAGCCTATATTACCCTTGATGCCGGCAAGCTTCCTGCTGAAACGCTGTCAGCAGTCCGCGCTGACCCTGAAATACCGATCACCAATGCGGTTATCTATGGCTGGTACGACAATGAACTGGGGAGCTATACCAATATGCTGGGTGACCTGACCGTCAAAGTTGCTTCGATGGTATACCAGTAGACACTTCCATGAAAAGGGTCTTTACCTGCAGTGCTGTATTTTTTTTGATGGTATTGCTCTTTATGGGCTTTACGGCATATGCCTATTCGTTGACCCTCGACGAGGCCATATCACTGGCAAAGGAAACCCTGCCATCCTACAAAGCGTCCCTGCTGAAGGTGAAGTCTTCAGAGGCACTGTATAACGCATCGTTATCGCCCTATCTTCCTTCGCTTGATGCATCATCCTCTGACGGGCGAATATTCACATCATCAGAAGAATTCAGAACACGAAGCTATGATCTGACGTTATCGTATACCTTGTTTGACTGGGGCAACAGAAGGGCGAACAGAAATATTGCGCGATTAAATCTTGACATCAGTGAAGAGGATTCAAGAAAAAACTTTCTGGATCTCGAATTTTCCGTCAAATCGGCATTTTATACGGTGCAGGCATTAAAAGACGCTCTGGAACAGAGAAAAATACAGCTCAAGGATGCCGAAAAGGACCATGAGGTGGCTGACGGGAGGTATAAATTTGGTGTTGCAAAGCTTTCTGATGTCCTGCAGGCATCTGTGAGGCTCGAACAAGCCAGGTTCAACCTTATTCAGACTGAGGGTAATCTCAAAAAAGGATTATCTGATCTCAATTCGCTCATCGGAAGGCCTCTCGACAGCGATGATGAACTTCAGGGTGTGTCCGAGGCGGAGGTTGCCATTCCGGATATCGAAAAACTTAATGCAGTTGCATTAAACAGGCCGGAAGTTCGGCAGGCAGAGGATTCAATAAAAATCAGTGAAAACAGTAAATCGCTGATACGGAGTACATTCCTGCCGACTTTTTCCGTGGACGCGTCGTATATCAAAACAGAGGGAGATATTATCGGCCCTCTCTTTGAAGAAGAAAAGACTGCGTCCTTGAGGGCAACATGGAATATATTCGAACTTGGAAAATTCTATACCTACCAGTCAGCAGAAGTCGAAAAAAATGTGTCTGTCGAGAACCTGAATGATATGAGGAGAAAAATTGTGCTCGATGTCCGCAAGACCTTTGAAGATTTTATAACGTCGTGGAACAAGCTGAAGGTTGCTAAAACCCAACTGCAGACGGCAGAACATAACTATGCGCAGGCTTTTGGAGAATACAAAGTGGGGAAAGCAGATATCCTTGCGCTTATACAGGCAGAGAGCCTTCTTGCAGACTCTCGGGAACAGGCAGTGTTATCAAAATTAAGCCTTATGCTCTCCAAGGCACTTATTGAGCGGGTCGCCGGAATCGGGAAGCTGGAATTGCTGAAGTGAGAGGTTGCTGGAAAAGTATTTTCTTGTCATCCCGAACTTGTTTCGGGATCTCTAACCTATTGATTATATGAGATGCTGAAACGAGTTCAGCATGACAAAGTATCTTTATAGGCACTTTGTCAGCAACCTGCTAATAATACGAGGGACCAGAGTGAAAAAAACCATCATTATCATAATAGCACTTGTGCTCGTTGCAGGAGGCATCCTGCTCTACCGGGGCTTAACAAAATCCACAACAAAAGTTCTTGAAACAGCCAAAGTAATGAAAGGGAGTTTACGCGGGGTTATTGTCGAAACCGGTATTATCAAACCGCAGGTGGGCGCAGTCGTCAAAATCGGTGCACGGGCTACCGGCACGATCATGAAAATGAATGTGAAGATCGGCGACAAGGTGCGGAACGGTCAGCTCATTGCCCTGATAGACGACAGAGAAATTCAGAAGGCGATTGATCAGCAGAAGGCTTCACTCATTTCTGCAGAAAATATGCTGAGACAAGTTGAGCAGACATATCCGGAAAGGATCAGGGAAGCGGGCGCCAATTATGAATACGCCCGGATTACTTTCGAACGGGAAACCGAGCTCCTGAAGCATGAATATACGACGAAAGATGCTGTTGACCGGGCACGAAGCCAGTTTGAAGCAGCAGAGGCGAACTGGAAAAAACTCCGGAGTGAATATGGTACACAGACCGAAATTGCAAAGGCAAATATCGAAGATATTGATGCCCAGCTCAGGCAGCAGGAAACAAGACTGACCTATACGAGGATCTATTCCCCGATCGATGGCCTCGTATCTGATGTCACGGCGCAGGAAGGTGAAACAATCGTTGCCGGTCTTCAGGTTGCAAATCTCGTTACAGTGCTCGACCCCACGCGCCTGGAAATGTGGATCTATGTTGACGAGACGGATATCGGGAAAGTCAGAATCGGGCAGCCTGTTGAGTATTATGTCGATACCTTTCCGGAAAAGCTTTTTAACGGAACGATTGAGAAAATTTACCCGCAGCCGGTTGTGAAGGAAAACATCGTGTATTATCTCGCAATCGTCCGGGTATCAAAAGGAGACAGCACTTTTCTCAAACCGGAAATGACAACACACATTAAGATCATCTTTTCCGAAGAGCAGAATATTCTGATCGCGCCAAATGCCTCGATAAAATTCGAAAGAGGAAAGCAGGTTGTCTACAAGGTCACCGGGCCGGATAAAGTTCAGCGGGTGGATGTCAGGACAGGTATCCGCGGAGAGGATAATACGGAAATTATTTCCGGCGTTTCAGAAGGGGATGTGCTTGCAACAAAATTAATCCTTCCTGTCTCTTCAAACCCGGCAAATCAATAAATCTAAAGAGTCACTCATGCCACTGTGTGTCCTTGAAGATATCAGAAAAAGTTACAAAATGGGCGATACCGATATCGAGGTGCTGAGGGGTATTAATCTTCAGGTCGAAAAGGGCGAGTTCGTGGCTATCATGGGGACATCCGGATCAGGCAAAACAACCCTCATGAATATCATCGGGTGTCTGGATGTGCCGACCTCCGGACGATACATGCTGGCGGATAAAGAGGTTTCCCGTCTTTCAGATGATGAATTGTCATTGATAAGAAACGAACATATCGGTTTTGTATTTCAGAACTTTTATCTTCTCCCTTACGCAACAGTCCTGGAAAATGTTCTCCTCCCGTCCCTCTATGTGGAAAAACGCAGGGATAATTTCGAACAGAAGGCGGCAGAGCTCCTTCAGAACGTCGGACTCAGGGAACGCATGAAATTCAAACCGCCCCAACTCTCAGGCGGTGAACAGCAGCGGGTAGCCATTGCGCGTGCCTTGATCAACGAACCGGA
>JAGSYM010000143.1 GCA_018262395.1 Nitrospirota bacterium
ATTGTAGGATATTTATATCCCACTTTCAACAAAAAAAGAGGACAAAAAAAGAGGAGAAAGCGGCTCCTCCATGCGGCAAAACCACATGGTATCCGCCGAGAAATTATTTATGAAACAAAGACATGACACGCTGCATGGTTATTCTTTTAAACGAGATTAAGATAAAAAGCAGCTACATGCAAGCCTCAGGCCACTTCACTTGAAAAGCTACTTTCAGAGAGATGGTTTGTCAAATTGACGCCTTTCTTCGAAAAACAGATGAGATTATTGTGAACTCTTAAGGAAGTGTGCAATGGGAGATATTCCAGACCCCATTGCACACCACTGATAATTGGGTTATTTCTTGGGCTGAATCAGCTCTTCGACCTTCTTGAGGCCCCCTGCAACCACTTTCTTGTACTCATCGGCACTCTTTTTTCCATTGTCGATGAACTCATTCACGATCTTTTCGGAGTCCGTCTGGATCTTCTTATTCATCTCGATCATGTCCTTCATGATCTTTGTGTTGTAGTCCTGGATCTTGGCGACGCTTTCAAATGTCGTGTCGAGAGAAAACTTCATTAACTTCAAAACATCATCACTGACTGCCTTCATGTCAAAACCTGCTAAAACTGTTTTCTGTTCCATTGTCTGATCTCCTTTTTGGGTTATTGTTTCTGTTTGTTTTTTGTGAGAATCGCTCACATCCCGAACACCCGCCTTCATTCCTTCACTCTTTGTCCTCACTATCTTCGTTCCGCCCGGGTCAGCGGTTTTGCTTCTCTTCTGCTGTTTCATCAAAACCTCCTTTCGCTGAGGTACTCCCCTAGTTTTTCATACTCTTCTTTGTCAAGTCTTAAAGTTATCGGCTTTAGAAACACAATTTTCATATGTTATTTGTATTCCTTTAGTAATATGATAGTATTACTTTTGATATTTGTCAAGTAAGAAAGCACATAGATGTGCAGAAGATACAAAAGCGCAGAACCTGATTTGCTATAAACTTATCTTTGTTGCTATGGAACCGTAACCAGATCTGTCTCTGCCTCGCTGAATACTTCTCCTGTTGCCTGTCTCAAGATGAGATATAAACCTAAGTTTCCCCTTGCATCATACTTAAACGTAATCGTATCCTTGACCAGAATTGAAACAGTATAAGCCAGATCCTGAAGTTTCTCAGTCAGGCCTTTGCGAGAACGGTCATCAAGGTCATAGAGTTCAAGGATGTCCATGATCTCTTCAATTTCTCCTGTGTTGTACGATTCAAGTATCACTTGCCCTTCGTGAGAAATGCAGTTGCGTAATCTCTGTTTTGCATTTGTGATCTGAAACTTCACCCTTTGCAGGCATACATTGTAAATTCTTGCGTCATCCATAATCTCTCTCCTCGCTGTAATATTCCTGTCTTTTCTTTATTGTCTTGAATAAATGTTTTGCAATGGCCATGCCAAATGAATAATCGTAATAGAACAATAGGTTGCATCATGGCAATAATTTCTGTTGATTAATAGCTTATCACCTTGTATATTATTTAAACAGGAAGGGTGAGTTAATGATAGTACTTCAGACAAAAGATGCTTCCCTTAAGAAAGAGTTTGCTGACACATTGCCAAAAGGAACAAAGTTTTTTGATGATATTCCAGAGGATGAAGGCGCTTTCATCTTCTTTGATATTGATACCATAAAGCCGGGCATTATCAGAGATCTCGGAGCCAGACATTATGTCATTGCGGTCACAAAGCAAAGGCACACCGGCCCGATTATGGAGGCAACATCATTTGGCGCCTATGAAGTGATGCGCCGGCCGCTACGTCAAGAGAAGGTTCTTGAGCTTTTGAAGGAGCTTCAGGAATTCAGCGCAGAGATCAGCGACAGCCTGCCGATTACCACCCTTCCTCCAACACCAACATGTGCGATTGTTGGCGATTCTCCCATTATTATGGATGTCTGCAAAAAACTCGCAAGGCTCTCTCAGGTGGATGCGCCTGTGCTTATCACCGGTGAGACTGGAACAGGCAAGGAACTGATAGCTGAATCAATCGCCCAGCTTTCAACCCGCTTCGGGAAACCGTTTGTTGTAGTCAACTGTGCAGCAGTTCCAGAAAACCTTCTTGAGTCAGAGCTCTTCGGTTTTGAAAAGGGGTCATTTACCGGTGCGGTTGCGCCAAAGGAAGGAATGCTTAAGATTGCTAATGAAGGATGCGTTTTTTTTGATGAGGTCGGAGAACTCCCTCTGCCGCTGCAGGCCAAGCTTCTTCGCTTTCTGCAGACCCAAACATTCTATCCCCTCGGCAACATCAGGGAAGTGCAGGTCAATGTGCGTGTGCTCTCTGCAACAAACAGGAGACTCGATATAATGGTGAAAAAAGGGACTTTCAGGGAAGACCTTTATCACAGACTTCGTGTCACAACAATACATATCCCGCCTTTGCGGGAGCGAAAAAAGGATATTCTTCCGCTTGTACAGTTCTTTCTGAACCGCTACAAACATACAGCGCCGCTGCAAGTCAGGGGAGTTACAAGGCAGTTTCTGAAAAGACTAGTCGCTCATGACTGGCCAGGCAACATCCGTGAGCTTGAGAACATACTCAGATCTGCGCTTGCGCTTACCAGGACTCCCTATCTGACAACTTACGAACTAAGGGAACTCGGCAGTTATGCAACAGCTGTTGAAAGCCCCGAAACAGTCGAATCTCTTGCGCTATCCGTTATCTCATATGTGAAGCAAGCGTTTGAAAAAAAGGAAAAGAACATTTACGACAAAATACATCAGGAGGTTGACAGAGTTCTTTTTTCCTCAATGCTGACTCATGTAAGGGAGAACCAATCAGAGGCAGCGCGCCTCCTCGGCATCAGCAGGCTAACACTCAGGAAAAAGCTGAAATATTAGTCCCATGAAAATACCCTTCGCAGTATTAAGAAATTTTTCATCAGGACAAAAGCACATCTAAGAATCCCTTGATATGTCAATCAGTTCCTCACGAAAATCTCCATTAATCAGACGCCACGAATAAAAAGAAATCATCCCGCCACCATAGATGGAAAAAATAAAATAAGAAAGATCCTCCCACGCATCAACACGGTCAGTTACTGAAGGCCTTGGCGGGTGATCCGGATGACTATGAGCAATGCCCACAATTTTCAAGCCGTGCTTTTTACCCTCGCCCTCCACCCTCTTATAATCAATAGGGGAGATTTCATACCGGTCATTACTGCGATCTCTGTTTTGATTGACTACCGGAATGAATTTTTTTATCTTTGGTTTATTCTGAGAGTCAGTAGACACCCCCAATAAAAATCCGCAACCTTCCTCCGGATAGACCTTCTCAAAATATGAACCCATCTCCCGCGCTAAAGAATATGGCATGGAGGGTCCATAATAAGAGGTGTTCCAGATTTTTTCAGAAAGATAACGGTCTGCGCCATCAGGCAGGACAGTGACGATCACGCTGCCAGGATTTTGTTCCGCTATCTTCAGGGCAGCAATATAATTTGCCCCTGAAGATATACCAGCAAACACGCCTTTCCCGGCCAGTAGATTGACCCCTTCATAAGCCTCGTCAGTGCTTATAAACAACGTCCCGTCCAAAACATGTTTCCCTGCGGCAAAAAGGCCCTTTAATCTGTGGCCGTCAAGCTCAATTTCCGGGACAGCCTCGGTGGCCATATGTTTTGTTCCCTCAATGCCATGGAAATCCTCGGCCGGCTCAATGGATAAAACATTAACTGTTGGTTTTAAGCTCTTAAGCCGCCGTGCCGTGCCTAAAACAGTTCCTGCCGTGCCGGTAGCCGCTAGAAAATGAGTCACCCGTCCTTCAGTCTGTTCAAAGATTTCCTTTGCTGTCTCATAGTGCGCCTCAAAATTCGCAGAATTGTAATACTGATTTGGCCAGAACCAGCGCTCAGGCTCACCTTTATATAAAGACAAGACCTTTTCCAATGCTCCATTTGAACCTGCTAAGGGATCGGAGAAGATTATTTCAGCCCCGGCGGATCTCAGGATATCCTGCCTTTCACGGCTGGCTTGTGGAGGAATGACCAGAGTCACTGGGAAGCCTAATAGACTGCCGATGACGGCCAGCCCAATACCTGTATTGCCGCTGGTCGCCTCTATGATTCTGCGTCCGGGAGGGAGATGTCCATTTTCTATGCCTTTATAGAGCATATTGAACGCTGGCCTGTCCTTGACAGAGCCGCTCAAATTATGGCTTTCCACTTTGGCCAGTATAGGTGCCAGTCCACCGGGCTGTGTCAGGTCAAGCAGGGGAGTTCTGCCGATACGTTGCTCAATGTCTTTCAACTGCATACAGGATTCCTTTTTTTCGTACCCAAGTACTTGTTCAATTTTCCCGTAAAACTATTTCTTGATTCAATGATGTATATTATTTAATTTTAGTTAAATCTTCAAGAAATGGGCCCCATATTACACCATTTTAATTCCTGTATTGTATATTTCTGTGCCAAGTTTATAAGGCATAAAACAACAGCATAAAACA
>JAGSYM010000144.1 GCA_018262395.1 Nitrospirota bacterium
TCTCCGGATGGAAGTTATGCCTCAAAAATTGTTTCTTGAAAATCCTCTCTTCCTTTCCCAGGTTGACGGGTATCGGGTATCTCCTGGATATTATGTGATCCCGGTGAAGGGACCGGTTGTATTCTGAGTTACCGCGGATTTCATATGTATGTCAACATCGGTTTAAGTAACGCCCCCCCACCCCTCTTTATAAAAGAGGGGGTTCTTGCGGTACAACATAGTAACATAGGAAACAAAGTAACCGACGGACATGGGTAACAGATTAAAATTCAGGGCAAGGAGGAAAATACATGCCCTGGAAAGTAAAGGAACCCATGGACGAGCGAGTAAGATTGATAGCGGATTGGAGGAGCGGCAATTATAGCATCACCGAGCTTTCTGTGATTTATGGAGTAAGCAGAAAAGCGATTTACAAGTGGACAACCCGGTATAACGAACATGGAATTGACGGACTGAAGGAGCAGAGCAGAGCTCCACTAAGTCATCCGAACCAGACGAAAGCTGAGGTCGTACAAGGACTCATTAAGGAGAAGCTGGATCACGGCAACTGGGGGCCAAAGAAACTGTTGAGACATCTGCAGAGGAGCAGACCAGAGGTGCAATGGCCATCGGTGTGCACGGTAGAGAAGTGGCTCAGGATGTACGGGTTGGTAAAGGAACGGAAACGTCGCAAGAGGGTGCCACCATACAGCGAGCCATTTTTGGAATGTGATGTGCCCAATAAGGTATGGAGCGCAGACTTCAAGGGGCAGTTTAGAATGGGGGACAGCACGTGGTGTTATCCGTTGACGCTAAGCGATAACATGAGCCGGTATCTTCTGATGTGTCGGGGTGTTGGATCGCCCTGTTATGGAGATACGCAGAAATGGTTTGAGTGGGCGTTTCGCAAGTATGGTCTGCCTGCAGCAATACGAACGGATAACGGAATACCGTTTGCCGGACGGGGTATAACAGGGCTGAGCCGATTGTCAGTTTGGTGGATACGGCTTGGGATCAGGCCTGAGCGGATCGAATGCGGCAAGCCTCAGCAAAATGGTCGGCATGAGCGGATGCACAGAACGCTGAAGGAGGAAACTGCCACTCCGGCCATGGCCGACATGAACCAGCAGCAGATGAGGTTTGAGGAGTTCAGGCGGGAATATAATAACGAGCGGCCACATGAAGCGCTCGGGATGAAGACCCCATCGAGTGTGTATGAGGCGTCAAGTATGCGTTACCCCGAGAAGGTTCTTGAACCTCAGTACGATGAAGGAGTGGATGTGCGGAGGGTAAGGGATGGCGGGGAGATAAGTTTCCGGGGCAACTATTATTTTCTGTCAGAGGTTCTATCCGGAGAACGAGTTGGATTGACGGAACTGTATGACGGGCGGCATGAGGTCAGATTCAGCTTTCATCCGATTGGTATAATCGATCTGAAGGAGATGAAAGTCCGCCCCACCCAGAAAAAAGTGTTACCTATGTCCGTAGGTTAAAATGTTACCCATGTGTATGTTGCACACTTCCCTTTTCTTTCGCCTCGGCGAATCCGCCTGAGTGCTGAAAAGGGAGGTTAGGAGGGATTACTCATTTTTCATGTTCCTTTTCTATTTGCAAGTCGACGAGGTATTCTGTCGTTCAATCTCTTTTATGATTAAATCTATAACCTTGGGGATTTGTTTCTTTACTACAGGGGTTAACTTCTCCCCCATTGTTCTGGTGTCCTTCGGCACGACACCAATAAAGATAGCCTCCGGGCATTTGCCGCTGATGCTGATTTGTTCAAGCATTTGGATAAGATGCAATTTATCAATGTCTGTTTTACCGTTAACAGTAATGGGTACCTCATCTTGTTTAAGACGAACCACTGTGCCAGGCTTTGCATCGACCCTGAAGATATCCACAACCACGAGCTTATCCTTACCTTCAACAAATGCCGGAATCATGCAGGCAGATCCACCAACTTCGAGAAAATCTACATTGTCAGGTAATTTCATCTTCTCCAGGACTTTCGAGACCTGATAACCAAAAGCCATATCAGTTGCCCAGGGATAACCGCAGCACAGAATAAGAATATTCTTCTCCATTTATGATCTTCCTCCAGCCTTTGTGATTAGTTCTTTCATCTCTCTCACTGCCCGTTCCATTCCGACAAGCACTGCACGTGACACGATGCTGTGACCGATGTAGAGGGCTCTCAGTCCCTCAATGGAGGCGACCCGTGAGACGTTACAATAGTTCAATCCGTGCCCGGCATTCACCAGGAGGTCTACATTGAGCGCATCCCTGACCGAGTTCACCACCCGTGTTAATTCCTTCTCCTGTTTCGTCCCGCGGGCATTCGCATACATGCCTGTGTGGATCTCGACCATATCAGCGCCTATCTGCTTAGACACATGAATACCGTCAGGTTCCGGGTTTATGAACAGACTGACCGGAATGCCCGCAGCGTGAATTTTTTTTATTGCCTCCCTGACATGGTTTTTCTGCGCGTTAACATCCAGTCCACCCTCTGTGGTCAGTTCCTGCCTTTTCTCAGGGACAAGTGTCACAAGATCGGGTTTGGTCTTGATGGCAATACCAATCATTTCTTTCGTTGCTGCCATCTCAAGGTTGAGTTCAACAGGGACAAAATCCCTTAACATTCTCAAATCCCGGTCCTGGATATGGCGCCTGTCCTCCCGCAGATGGATAGTAATACCGTCCGCCCCACCGAGCAATGCAAGGGTTGCAGCCATAACAGGATCAGGTTCGATTCCCCTGCGGGCCTCCCTTATTGTTGCGACATGATCGATGTTAACACCGAGTATCATCATTCCAATTCAAAAACTATTAATGAGCAATGATCATTGTTCATTGAAAATTGATAATTGATCATTGCATATTGATCAACAGATTCTCGGCAGCTGGTCTCCGGACAGCATCTCGACAATTCTGGTGCCGCCCAGGGATGTTTTCAATAAAACCATTCCGGATGGAGATTCTTTTACTTCGCCGATTATCCTGGCATCCTTTGCCACGGGATCCTTCCGCATTGTCTTGACAAGTGCGTCAGCGACGCTATGATCGACGATCGCTGAGAGTATTCCTTCATTAGCCACATAGAGCGGATCAAGCCCGAGAAGCTCACAGGCTCCTTTAACACCTGGCGGCACAGGGATGGCATCCTCATCAAGAACAATGCAGCACCCTGAATCTACCGCAATCTCCTTAAGGGTTGTTGCAAGACCTCCCCTTGTTGGGTCCCTCATGGCATGGATCTTCTTTGTCTTCCTCAGCATTTTTTTCACGAGGTTATTCAAAGGCGCCGTATCACTCACCACAGGAGGGTTAAAACTGAGTCCGTTCCGTTCTGCAATGATAGAGATTCCATGGTTGCCTATCGGACCGCTCAGAATGACCTTGTCTGATGGTTTGACTTTAAGGGGTGAAATATCAATTCCCGTCGGAATCATGCCGACTCCGGAAGTATTGATAAAAATGCCGTCAGCCTTGCCTTTATTCACAACTTTTGTGTCGCCGCCAACAATCCTGACGCCTGCCTTCTCCGCAGCGGTCGACATGGAAAGGAGGATCTTCTTGAGATCATCGAGCGGAAACCCTTCTTCAAGAATCAGGCCAGCTGTTATGTAAAGAGGAGTTGCCCCAACCATGGCGAGGTCGTTCACCGTCCCGTATACAGCAAGTTCACCGATATTGCCACCCGGAAAAAATATAGGCGAAACCACATATGAATCGGTTGTAAAAGCAATATTCCCTTTATTCAGTCCCTTGAGAACAGCAGAATCATTGAGTGTTTTCAGCTCAAACTTGGGGACAAAATGCTCCCTGATGAGCTGATACATCAGTTTTCCGCCGCTGCCATGTCCGAGAAGAATCCGCTCCATAATGATATCCTCCTGAATTATTTGGTTATTGTAACACAGATAAGGGTTCGAGGATTTGAGGGTTCAAGGATTCAAGTGGAAAGCAATTTCGTGTAACATAATCTACCAGTTCGTGCATAAAGCGTTGTACTTGTCATTCCTGCTTGTCAGGAATCCTTCTTTGATTCCGAAAGATACCGGTCAAGCCGGTATGACAGAGAAGATGTCTTAGAATTCCGCTACAAGTCAAGGTATTTTTCACTTCGCCCCTTGAACCCCGGGATCCTCGGACCCTGTCTTTTCTCCTTCCGGTGCTATCCATATCTCTGACAGGAAGAGAGGCAGCTCCGCCGCACACACTGGCCCTACCCTTACATTCCACCCTGTCAGCCGTTCAATATCTCCCCGTAAGGAAGTTGCAAGCCCCGGGATCATAATATCCTTACCTCTTACCCTTTCTTCAATATGGGTTGATTGTATGGATTCGTACAGTCTCTGTGCGGTCAGCGTCTGATATATCATGGACATGTCAACCGTATTTCCGTCCGTATCAATGAATAGCACAAAGAACGGGCATATCGTAGTCCCCAGTACTGTCATAAGTACCTGTTCAGTATATTCATTATTT
>JAGSYM010000010.1 GCA_018262395.1 Nitrospirota bacterium
ACTGTATGTAAGCCGGTTTCCGCTTACCGGTGACCCTGTTTCAAGTTTGAACGGCCCGATACCGTGATAAAGCGAAGGGTATTTCTCTGAAAATTCATAGCCCCTCCCCTTTTTTGTTATAACATGGAGCAGCACTGGTAATGACTCCTTTTTGACACTCTTGAGAGTTCGTATCAATAGTTCGATGTCATGTCCATCAATAGGTCCTACATAATTGAACCCCAGTTCTTCGAAGATAATCCCGGGCAAAAAGATTCTTCTGATCATTCCTTCGGTCTTCTGTGCTATTTTTGACGCTTTGCCTCCCAGTTTGGGTATGCTCTCAAGACGTGCCTTTTGTCTCTTTCTTGATCTTCTGATACAAATCACCTGTCAGTATCCTGTTAAGATACGCAGGGAGTGCCCCGACATTCCTGGAGATAGACATTTCATTGTCATTCAGAACAACAATAAGATCCTTCTTGAGATGACCTGCGTTGTTTAATCCTTCAAAAGCAAGCCCACCTGTCATTGCTCCATCACCTATAACGGCGATGACCTTAAACTGTTCTCCGTTCTTATCCCGACCTTCCAGAATTCCGAGTGCTGCCGATATCGATGTGGAGCTATGACCGGTTCCGTAAGGATCGTGCTCGCTTTCATTTCTCTTGGGGAAACCGGAAAGACCCCGATATTTTCTGATACTCGAGAATCGTCCGAATCGATCACACCGAGATTCGACGCCAGATGTCCTCCATTCAGGGAGACACGTTCGATTATCGTTTTTTTTATCTCCCGTGCAAGCCTTCTCAATTCCCTCACCGAGAGTTTTTTGATATCTGACGGCGATGCGATGTCTTCGAGATGCATCAATTTCTCCTCTTCACAAGATAGTGTGCAATCTCTCTCAACGGTTCGGCCTCTGAGGAAAACGCTGACAAGGCGAGCAGAGCCTCTGTCCGGTATTCATCCGCTTTTTGTCTGGCCACTTCAATCCCATAGAGAGACGGATAGGTCAACTTATTTTTTCTGCTGTCTGAGCCGACAGGCTTCCCGAGTTCTACAGCCGTACCTTCCACATTCAGTATATCATCAACAATCTGAAAGGCAAGTCCGATATTTTCTCCGTAGCGCGACAATGCGCATAATTTCTTTTTCCCACTGTTCGCAAGAATGGGACCGATTCGCACAGAAGCTCCTATGAGGGCCGCTGTTTTATGAAGATGGATGAATTTGAGCGTCTCTCTGTTTGGTTCTGAATTTTCAGCGAGAATATCCTGTGCCTGTCCTCCAACCATGCCTTGGGGGCCTGCAGCAAGAGCAACATCTCTCAGTGCTTTCAGGAGAGAAGATTGACGGATCTTTTTACCTGTTAACCCTTTCTGCTCCCCGTCGCCAAAGGTGGACAAGGGGCGATTTGAATTCGTCATCATAAGAAAAGCCTCTGTCAGGAGTGCGTCACCTGCAAGGATAGCCATTGCCTCACCGAAAACCCTGTGATTTGTCGGGTTACCACGTCTTAAGTCATCGTTGTCCATTGCAGGCAGGTCATCGTGGATTAGTGAATAGGTATGGATAAGCTCAAGGGCTGCAGCCTGAGGCAAAATCGCCTTTGCTTCTCCGCCACATGCTTCGTACGAGGCGAGGGCAAGAATCGGCCTGATTCTCTTGCCGCCGGATAATAGGGAATAATGCATTGACTCATGAAGCACAACCGGTAATGATGGTATCTCAAAATACGCTTTCAGGTATGAGTCGATAAAACCGCGTTTCTCTTCAAGGTATGCTTGTATGTCCATAAGCTTTACAGTAATACTGAGATTAAAACTTTATTCTTATACCAATCTCCTGTCATTTTGGCTTGACCGGAATCTTTCTTAAAACACCCCTTTTGACTCATGAGAAATGACAACGATTCCCGACAAGCGGAAATGACAATTACAGGGATAGAGTTAGCTATGGATTTTCATTCCCATTCTATGGTGCTTGGTGGTTTCGAACTGATATCGTAAACCACTCTGTTCACACCCCTCACCTCATTGATAATTCTGTTCGAAATTCTTCCCATCACCTCGTAGGGTATTCGTGCCCAGTCAGCAGTCATTCCGTCCAGACTGTTTACTGCCCTCACAGCGATTACATTCTCATACGTCCTCTCATCACCCATAACACCAACACTCTTGACCGGCAGAAGCACTGCAAAAGCCTGCCAGATTTTTGTATACAGTCCGGCATTCTTTATCTCCTCCAGAACGATCGAATCAGCCTTTCGCAATATGTCGCATCTCTCCTGTGTAACCTCACCGATTATGCGTATAGCAAGACCGGGGCCCGGGAAGGGGTGTCGATTTATGATTTCTTCAGGTATCTGCAGGTCTTTTCCGAGAATACGAACTTCGTCCTTGAATAATTCCCTCAGAGGTTCGATGAGCTTCAATTTCATCCTGTGCAGAAGTCCGCCAACATTATGGTGGCTCTTGATGGTTGCCGACGGTCCCTTAAAGGATACGCTTTCGATCACGTCGGGGTAAAGAGTACCCTGTGCGAGAAATTCAACCCCCTGTATTTTTTTTGCTTCCTCTTCAAATACACGGATGAATTCGTTTCCGATAATCTTTCTTTTTTTCTCAGGGTCAGTGACACCCTTCAGTTTTTTTAGGAATCTTTCCGAGGCATCGACGCAATCTATGTTCATAAGAAAGTGCTTCCTCAGAGTCTCTTCGACCTTTTTCGCCTCACCCGCCCTGAGCACTCCATTGTCGACAAAAATACAGGTAAGCTTCCTGCCTATGGCTTTATGCACCAATACAGCAGTTACGGTTGAATCAACTCCGCCGCTGATCCCGCAAACAACGTTTGCATTTCCCGTTCTCTCCTGTATCTCTCTTGTTGCCGTATCGATAAAGGATTTCATGGTCCATTCAGGTTTGCAGCCGCAAATACCAATGACAAAGTTCCTCAGGATATTCTTTCCTTGCGGAGTATGCACTACCTCGGGATGAAACTGCAGGGCATAAAATCTCTTACTCTTGCTGGCCATAGCGGCAACAGGAGAATTCTCGGTATGAGCTATTGGTTGAAAGGAAACAGGGTTACGCTCAATCCGGTCGCCGTGACTCATCCAGACAATAGTCTTTTTGGGGATACCCTGAAATATATCCGCTCCGTAATCGATGACAAGTTCCGCCTGGCCGTATTCCCTCTTCTGAGCCTTTGCAACCTTTCCGCCAAGGCAATGAGCCATAAGCTGCATGCCGTAACAGACACCTAAAACAGGGATATTGAGTTCAAAGACTGAGAGATCGGGAATCGGTGCGCCTTGATCATAAATACTTGATGGACCACCCGATAGAATTATCCCCTTTGGACGGAAATTTCTTATCCTCCAGAGAGGCGCATTATAGGGATATATTTCAGAATAGACTCTGTTTTCTCTGACTCGCCGTGCGATGAGCTGTGTATACTGCGAGCCAAAATCGAGAACTAAAATCTTGTCTTCATGCATGATTTATGTGGTAGTGCATTGAATGGTTTTTTTGCTGTATGCTTCTTGCTCTCTGCTGTCTACTTCCTACTACCTACTGTATTATCTACCATTCCGGCCTGTAATTGGGAGCTTCTCTCGTGATAATCACATCATGTACGTGGCTTTCTCTCAACCCGGCACTGGTAATCCTTATCAGCCGCGCATTCTTTCTCAGGGCATCGAGGTTTATGCAACCACAGTATCCCATTCCCGAACGTAACCCTCCGATCAGTTGATGAACACTATGGGCGAGTGGGCCTTTATGTGGTACCCTCCCCTCGACTCCCTCAGGAACAAGCTTGGAGGATTGCACACCCGCCTGCAAATACCGATCCCTGGAACCTTGTTCCATAGCCCCTATGGAACCCATACCCCTGTAAACTTTGTAGCTACGTCCCTGGAAGAGAACAATGTCACCAGGCGATTCATCGGTACCGGCAAAAAGACTTCCGATCATCACCGAATGTGCTCCTACCGCCAGTGCCTTTGTGATGTCTCCGGAGTATTTTATCCCGCCGTCAGCAATGACAGGGACAGCAGATTTCTTCGCTATGTCATAACAGCTCTTGATCGCCGTAATCTGCGGCACACCCGCGCCTGCAACTATCCTTGTGGTACAAATCGATCCCGGTCCTATACCAACCTTTATTCCATCTGCTCCTGCCCTGATAAGATCAATTGCAGCCTCAGGAGTTGCAATATTCCCAGCTATCACATCTACATTGAAATTCTTTTTAACCGTTTTCAGGGTATCGATCACCCGTATCGTATGTCCGTGTGCAGTATCTATAACAATAACATCAACCCCTGCCTTTATCAGCATTTCGGACCTTTGGAGTGCATCCTCACCCGTACCAATGGCAGCTCCCACACAGAGACGCCCCAGGGAATCCTTGCATGCATTCGGATATTTTTTCCTCTTTTCAATATCCTTTATCGTAATTAATCCCTTGAGGACATTGTTCTTATCCACTATCGGAAGTTTCTCGATCTTATACTTATGCAGAATCCTCTGGGCCTTGTCGAGATCTGTCCCTTCTGAACCAGTTATGAGTTTTTCTTTCGTCATCACGACGGAGACCTTTTTATTGAACTGGGTTTCAAAACGCAGATCGCGGTTCGTGATTATCCCGATGAGTTTTCCTTTTTCTGTCACAGGCACTCCGGATATCCGGTATTTTTCCATCAAAGCTAATGCCTCAGCAATTGGTGCATCAGGGGGGATGGTGATCGGATCGAGAATCATTCCGCTTTCAGATTTTTTAACCCTGTCAACCTCGGTTTTCTGTCTTTCTGGACTCATAGCCCTGTGGATGATACCTATCCCACCTTCCCGTGCCATCGCTATTGCAAGCTCTGATTCACTGACGGTATCCATAGCCGCACTTACGATCGGGATGTTGATTCTGATGTTTTTCGTAAGCATCGTACTGACATCAACTTCCTTTGGAAGGACATCTGACTTCGCAGGCATCAGAAGAACGTCATCGAATGTTAATCCTATTTGCAGATTATCATCAAGCATGTATACCCTCAAAAATTATCGTCATTGTAACATGATGAGGCTTTATGTGGCAATATTGCGCATTATTAAGCTGCTCTATTCACTTCACACCAAAGGCTTGTCGAACCATGGATGATCCGGTCCCTCCAAAAAAATGTCGAGCAAGCAAGCGGATCGTGACAATCATATCAACAGATTTAATTGTGGATACCGTGGAATAGAACAATCCTTATTCTGTTTTATGATAAAATAAAGGTTCTTTAATGATGAAGAATATCCGTAACTTTTCAATCATAGCCCATATTGACCACGGAAAGTCGACACTCGCTGACAGGCTTCTCGAATACACAGGCGCCCTCAGCGAACGGGAGATGACCGCTCAGGTGCTAGACTCAATGGATCTCGAAAAAGAACGTGGTATTACCATAAAAGCCCATTCGGTGAGGCTCTCATACTCGGCAGATGACGGGACGGACTATATCCTTAATCTTATCGACACTCCCGGGCACGTGGATTTCTCCTATGAGGTTTCACGAAGCCTTGTTTCATGCGAAGGCGCGCTCCTTGTTGTCGACGCATCTCAGGGCGTTGAGGCACAAACCCTTGCTAATGCGTACCATGCTCTGGAGCATGGCCTCGAGATAGTCCCCGTCATCAACAAGATTGACCTTCCTTCCGCAGATCCCGAGAAAACCAAGGGTCAGATAGAGGATACGATCGGCATTGACTGTTCGGATGCAATCTTCGCAAGCGCTAAAGAAGGCATCGGCACGAAAGAAATCCTCGATGCCATCATAGAAAAGATTCCGTCTCCGAAAGGAGATGAAGAGAAACCGCTGAAAGCCTTATTGTTTGACTCATGGTTTGATAACTTTCAGGGTGTCATTGTCCTCGTGAGAGTTTTTGATGGGAGAGTCCGTTCCGGAACCCATATTCAGCTCATGGCTACCGGGACTGTATTTGAAGTCTCCCATGTCGGCATTTTTTCACCCAAGATGCAACCCGTTCGTGAGCTTTCCGCCGGCGAAGTCGGGTATATCATTGCGGGAATTAAGCGGGTTACAGATACAAAAATTGGCGATACAATAACCGATGCCGACAATCCTACTCTGGAACCATGCCCTGGGTATAAGGATATAAAACCACTGGTCTTCTGCGGTCTCTATCCCACCCAGTCACATCAGTATGAAAATCTCAGGGATGCTCTGAACAAGCTCAGACTGAACGATTCGTCCTTCATCTATGAGCCGGAGACTTCGCTGGCGCTCGGATTCGGCTTCAGGTGCGGTTTTCTCGGCCTTCTTCATATGGAGATTATTAAGGAAAGACTTGAGCGTGAATTTGACCTTTCCCTCCTGAGCACTGCACCGACGGTTGTTTACAGGGTCACACAGCCAAATCAGGACATCTTGTATATCGAAAACCCGGCATTGTTGCCTGAACGGTATGAGATGATAGAAGAGCCGTTTGTCCTCGTAACAATTCTTATGCCGGCTGATTTTATCGGTCCGATCCTTGATCTCTGCCAGGAGAAAAGAGGTATCCAGAAAAGTTTTGCATACGTCGGCAAAGACAGGATAAAGGTTGAATACGAGCTCCCGTTAAATGAGATCCTGTGGGATTTCTACGATCGTTTAAAATCACTTTCAAAAGGCTATGCATCAATGGACTATGAGTTCATTGGATACCGGGAATCGAATCTTGTGAAGCTGCATATTCTTCTGAACGGAGAGGTTGTTGACGCCCTCTCGTTGATTGTCCACAAAGATAAGGCATATTACAAAGGCCGGGAACTCACAGAAAAACTGAGAGAGATTATTCCGAGACAGATGTTTGAGGTTGTCATACAGGCTTCAATAGGAAACAAGATTATCGCGAGGGAAAGCATACGTGCGCTCAGAAAAGACGTCATTGCCAAATGCTACGGCGGGGATATAACCCGAAAAAGAAAATTGCTCGAAAAGCAGAAGGAAGGCAAGAGGCGAATGAAGCAATTCGGCAAGGTTGAGCTGCCACAGGAGGCATTCCTGGCAGTGCTGAAAGTGAAATAGCATAGTAATAGTAGGGTTCAAGGATTCAGGGGTCCAAGGATTATAGGTGTCATTCCCGCAACCCCGCACTTGTTGCGGGGGCGTCGGGAATCCTTCAGGAAAGATTCCGGACAAGCCGGAATGACAGGAATTTAAAATTGTGGTAGAGACTATGGGGTGTATCTTGAATAAATTGATTCAATGAAAAATCATCATCCCCTTGAACCCTGGAACCCTCGAATCCTTGACCCCTTTTTAAAGGTTGCTTCCCTTTACATCCATATCCCTTTCTGCGTAAAAAAATGCGCTTACTGCGACTTTTTTTCCGTGCCCTACGATGAATCATCAGCGCTCGCCTATACTGATGCACTCTGCAAGGAACTCTATCTCAAAAGTGATTCTGCAGCCGAGTTGAAAACGGTTTATATCGGCGGCGGCACCCCTTCCCTCCTCCCTGATGCATGTTTCAGACAGCTCTTCACATGCCTGGGAAATAATTTTCAGATATCTCACGCAGCAGAAATTACCGTTGAAGCAAATCCCGGCACACTTAATCAATCAAAAACAAACCTCCTTCTTTCGCTTGGTGTGAACAGGATGAGTTTAGGCGTGCAATCATTCAATGATGAGGAACTCAGGGTCCTGGGAAGGATACATAATGCAGATGATGCATTACGTTCACTTGGGATCTTAAGAAACTTAGGTCTGCGCAATTATTCGTTCGATCTCATGTACGGCATCCCCGGTCAGTCCACAAATTCATGGCATGAGACGATTGCAAAAGCAGTTGATTGTTCACCAACGCATATCTCAGCGTATGAACTTACTCTTGAAGAAGGGACACCCTTGCATACATTAATCACATCGCAGACGGATGAGCAAGGCAATTATAGAGTTGACAAGGGTCAACCTTGTCATTCCGGCATGTCCGGAATCTTTCCTCAAAAAAATGGATTCTTTTCTCGGCAGGGTACCGTTGGCAACCATCCAAACGGAAATGACACTGAAAAAACAACCGAGGACCTATCCTCCAACAAATATATCCTTAATGACCTTCCACTAAAATTGCTTCATGAAGATCTTATCCTCGAGATGTATAACCATACAATCGATTATCTTCAAACATGCGGCTATGAACAGTACGAGATATCAAATTTTGCGCGACTTGGTTTTCAGTGCCTTCACAATATGAACTATTGGTACAGAGGCAGCTATATCGGAGCGGGTGCAGGAGCACACTCTTTTGTTAACGGGACACGGTCGAATAACATAAGAAATATTGCCGGTTATATGGAATCTTTGAACAGCGGCCTCATACCAGAAACAGGTTTATCCAAAAGTTCGCCTGAAGAGGCCTTGAAAGAATTTCTCTTTCTCGGCCTGAGAAAAACAAATGGTATTAATATCGATAAAGCAGAGCACCTTGGAATGGATATCATCAGAGCAGGAAAAGACCTTCTTGAAGAAGGCTTCCTAAAAATATGGGGTGATTCTCTCAGACTCACGAGAAAAGGCATCGTACTATCAAATTCAGTCATTGTCAGATTATTCGAAAACTTAAATCTATAAACAAAAATGAGGTTATGATATGCCGCCATCTGTTGACAAAGCATCGCTGTTCACATAATATCTCAGCTAAGGAGGTGAAGCATGAAAGTTGTTGAGATAATGACAAAAAAATTGGAGACCATTGAAGCTGATTCTTCGATCTATGACGCGATAGAAAAGATGATAGACAAAAGGATCCGCTCCCTGCTCGTAAAGCCTAAAGATGAAAAAGATGTACCCGGAGTTATCACCGTGAGGGATATTGTTAATAAGGCCCTTGCAAAAAATCTCGACCTGAAGAAAGCAAAAGTGGGAGAAATCACGTCAAAACCCTTGGTCTGCGTTGATAAGGGTATGGATGTGGAGTACGCAATTAATCTCATGAGCAAATTCAATATTACCCGTGTTTTTGTGAATGATGGTAAAGAAATCATCGGTATCATTTCATTGCTGGATGTTATGTCTGCCGAATTGATCAAGAAGGCAAAAGAGGGTCATCGTGCTTGAAAAAGTCTTCTTTGGCGGCAAAAAAGAGCAACAGGTCACAGAAAAAATAAGAAGGCATATAGAAATCCTTCATACTGCAGCAGAATGTTTTAAAAAGGCGCTTGAAGAGCGTGACAAGGAGCAACTGTATTGCGTTCCTGATCTGGAAAGGGAAGCTGACAGTATAAGGAGGGAGATTGTTTCCGCGATCTATGAAGGTGCCTTTCTTCCGTATCTCCGCTCAAACATATGCAGGTTCGTAGAGATAGTAGAGGAAGCCTTTGATCGTCTGGAAGATGCTGCGTCTGTATTGGAGAATGTGGGTCTTAGCCTGGATAAGGAGATTGAAGAAGACTGTATTACCATCGCAGACAAAAACCTGAAAATGAGCGAGATGCTCCTGATTGCTTTTGATACCCTGTTCGGTAAGGATGACTTAAGGGAAAAAACTCTGGCTATACGAATCTATGAGAAACAGGTTGATGAAATAAAAGTCGACCTGATAAAAAAAATGAGTGAAAAAGAGGTAAAAAATTTCTGGCAGGGTAAGATGCTTTCTGACTTCGTATCTTTTCTCACGCGGATAAGCGATGTCATTGAGGATGCAAGTGATTATCTTCATATTATTAACATAAGCCTGAGATAATATGATATGAGTCTGCATGTCCATTCCGCTCAATGACAGAACTGATTCCTCTCGCAGCCTGTGTCCTGATAGCCTTCGGTATAGGTTCCAACGATACGTCAAACGCTTTGGGGATTTGCATAGGATGCGGAGTGATACGGTTACAAAGGGCAATACTGCTCTTCGGCTGTTTCGTCGTGCTTGGGATACTGCTGCAAGGTCAAAAGGTCATGCAGACGGTTGGAAAGAACCTGGTGGATGTCAATCTTCCGATAATGAGTATTGCCCTATCGGTATCGGCCATCTTGATAATTCTTTCGAATTGGAAAAAGTTGCCTCTCTCAACGCACCAGGTCATTATCGGGAGTTTAGCCGGTGCAGGAGTTGCTGCCGGGGTTGCAGTATCATTCCTCAATCTCCTTAAAATCGTTCTTTCGTGGCTCATATCTCCTCTTGTTGCTTTTTTCACTGCCCTGTTCTTATACAGAGCGATGGAAAAGACCATATCAAAACTTTCTCTGTTCCGCATAGAAAGAATTCTGCGGGTTCTTTTGCTACTCAGCGGAATATTAATCTCCTATAATACTGGTGCCAATGAGCTTGCAACTATTGTAGGGCCAGCCATACATTCCGGATTGATGGAGAGAACACCCGCTTCGCTCATAGGTTCCCTGTTCGTATTTCTGGGGGCAGTCCTTCTGAGCAGACGTGTGATAGAAACAATCGGCAAAGGAATTACTACTTTAGACCCCTATTCAGGCTTCGCGGCACAGTTCGGGGCAGGAATCTGCGTTTTATTCTTTACCTTTCTCGGCATGCCGATATCAACAACATACTGTATCATTGGGGGAATCAGCGGTGTCGGGATGTCAAAAGGAATGAAGACAGTAAAAATGGACCTGATCAGGAAGATCATCGCAAATTGGTTTCTGGCACCGACGTTGGCATTTCTGCTCAGCTATCTCATTATGAAAATAATTGCCTGATACTTATAAAAATAACATTTTTATCCATACAACTTTTCCATCACCCATGCCATATTCTCTCCAAGGTCCCGGAAGGTTCCGACGCCTTCTTTGTCCTTCAGCACATCGCCCGGATCGAGGCCGACCCCAAGGTTCCAGTATGAAGATCCGGGAACAATCATGTGATTAATACCAAAAAAATAATTAATGCCTGAATATACGTGGGTCGCTCCCGCTCTTCTCACTGCCACAACCGCTGCACCAACTTTTCTCTTCAGAAGGTAATCGTTGGCTATGGCAACAAGCCCTGCCCTGTCGATAAGCGCCTTCACTTCAGGAGAAACGTTGGCAAAATATGTTGGAGAGCCGATGATAATTCCGTCTGCATCAATCATCCTCTCCAAGAAAAGATTGAACCCGTCCTTCTGTATGCATTTTTTATTTCTCTTGTCGAAACATTTATAACAGGCTCTGCAGGCCTTGATATCAGATCCGCCGAGTTGTATGCATTCTGTCTGTATCCCTTCTTTCTTCAGCACGTCCAAAACTATCTGTAGACAATGGTACGTATTTCCCTTCACCCGCGGGCTCCCGTTAAAAGCAACAACCTTCATGTTTTACCTCCAATGATTGTACAGTTTTCAATCTGATGAACCCTGGTAATGTTCAGGGTTATGATTTACAGATTATCTTACCATTACTCCAAGCGCGTGGAAAACAAGATATGATACTATTAATAGTTTTAAGGAAACTTTACGCCAGTGTTTGAAGTCTAAGCTTGTCATTCCCGCTTTGTCGGGAATCGTTGTTAGAAGCCATCGGAAAGATTGTCGATGCGAGTTTTCGCGAGAATCGCTACGACCGGTCAAGCCGGAATGACAAGGTCAAAGAACCTCAATGCACGGTGCAACTTTGAAATATTAACAACAGAGAGGTGAAGCATGCATAAGATTATCGTATGTCTGGTTGCACTCTTTTTCCTGGTTCCCTTCAAGACTGCGCTTTCTTTCCCCACAAAAAATCAGGATTGTTCAAAATGCCACACACTGAAAAAAGAAGAGGCAGATGCACTCCTGAAAATCTTTAACAAAAATATCAAAGTACTTTCGGTCGCAAGAAGTAAAGCAAAATATCTCTGGGAAGTTTCCTATGAATCAGACGGGAAGAAAGGACTTGTATATGTAGACCTTCCTAAAAAGCATCTCTTGTCAGGCACAATCCTTGACCTGCAGAGCAAGAAGAACATAACGCAGGAAAAGCTCTCAGAGATTAACAGGGCAAACGTCTCGCAGATCCCTCTTAAGGATGCACTTGTAATAGGTGATAAAAATGCAAAACAGAAAGTTATCGTCTTTGATGACCCTGAATGACCTTTCTGCGCCAAACTTCATCAGGAGATGAAGAAGGTCGTCAGCGAGAGAAAAGATATCGCTTTTTATATCAAAATGTTTCCCCTGAAGATGCATCCGGGTGCGTATGAAAAAGCCAGGACCATAATCTGTGAAAAATCACTCAAACTACTTGAAGATGCCTTCGAGAAAAAACAGATTCCTCCTCCAAAATGCAAAACAACTGTTCTTGATGAGAATATCAAACTTGC
>JAGSYM010000145.1 GCA_018262395.1 Nitrospirota bacterium
ATGCAAAAAACGTGTCCGGCACCCATCACCTGCAGATTCCTCACACAGGCGTTGACCATCTCAGGGTCATTCCCCTCTGTTCTTATCAGACAGGGACCCGACGCTTCCGTAAAAGCGACACCGAACTTTGCCTGGGGGACGCCCGTTGCTATGACCTCATAAAGGTCTTCGATCGTCTTGATAAAATGTGTCTGCCCGAGGATGACATTTGATCCTTCGGGTATCTCTATCGCTACGGTTTTTATCTCCATATTCTGTCTCCTCTCAATGGTTTCCCGGGGTTCAGCCCTTTTGCTTAACGATTTATCACGTACGGAGCTATGATATAATGAAAATAAATTTTTAAGGATGTCAAGCCGTACATTTCAAAAAAAGTTCGATATCAGATATTCGACGCTACCAGTTCAAATGAACATATTATTAAAATTCCTTATAATAAATTTTTCCGTTACAACACTTCTGCTTTCTGTATACGGATGGTCTGGCGCCAGCGAAATCACCGGGCCTGAAATAAAAATACAGGATAATCAAATCCGTGTTACAACTTCCCTTTCGCTCAATGAAAAATCATTGCAGGAATTGCGAAGCGGCGTGACAAAGGATCTCAAGTTCTCTATTGACCTTTTCAGGGTTTGGAAAATGTGGCCTGACGAATTTGTCGTGGGGAAAATGTTTATCCGCACCCTGAAGAGCGACCCGGTAATTATGGAATACCGGGGGTCATCGAATGATGGGAATACGCTCGTCCAGAAAAAATTCAAATCATTCGAATCCATGATTCAGTGGGCATTGCTCATTAATGATGTAAAGCTTGCAAATGTAAAAGACCTTGAACAAGGCACCTATTTTGTCAGGGTGACTGTTGAATCGAAGATAAGGAAATTACCCCCTGTTATCGGCTACTTTATGATCTTTCTCCCTGAGAACGAATTCAAAATAGAGAAGGATTCTCCATTTTTTCCCGCTGGAACGCGGAAATGACAAAACCTCTTTTTCGAGCCTCATTGATCGTTTTGTTTCTTCTGATTATTGCTTCTTTCGGGATAGAACTTCATTATATGAAACACGGAGCAATACCGCTTCTGACCAGAATACTCCTTCTGCTCCTTTTAAACGTAACTATTCTTGCCTTCATGGTCCTGGTGTTCTTCATCTCAAAAAATATCATAAAGCTCATCCTTGAGAGAAGAAGTCGTGTTCTCGGATACAAATTTAAGACAAGGATCGTTATTATTCTTGTTGCACTGACCCTCTTGCCCGCACTTTCCCTGTTCATCCTGTCCAGTGGACTCATTGCCAATTATATTGACAGATGGTTTGCTCCGCAGATAAAGAAGCCGCTGGAAGACTCCATCGAGATTGCAAAAGCAGTTTATGAGATCGAAAGACAAAAGGCCCTCGATTCTGCGAGGGCTTTCCGTGCAGGGAAAAAAATTTCAGGTAATTATCATGTGAGACGGCTTTCTGCCATGCCGGCGGACGCAACTGAAACACTGAGAGCAGCTTTTGCAGGCAAAGAAGGCACCGAGATAATTTCCGGGAAACGAGGGGATATCATTCAAGCTGCTATCCCGGAATTCAACAAAAAAGGCGGGCAGGCGGGCGTAATCGTCGTTGACACCCAGGTCACTCCGAAAATTATGAAGCAGGTGGAGAATATAAAAGATGCCTATGAGAATTATCTTGCACTCGAAGCGTGGAAGCTGCCTATAAAGGTAAATTACCTCATAACCCTTGGGTTCCTCACCCTGGTATGGCCCTTTGGGTGGGGCTGAAAATATCAAAAGGGATATCAGATCCGGTGCAGAGTCTTGCACAGGCAACAGAGCTTGTTGCCGCAGGAGATCTTGATGTACAAGTCCAGATCACCGGGGAGGATGAGATTGGTCTTCTCATGAATTCATTCAATCACATGGTCAAAGAGTTGAAGGAGGGGAAAAAATCGTTGCAGTCAGCATATGTTGAATCTGACCGGCGGAGACTTATCTTGGAAAATATCCTTGATAATATCAACTCAGGGGTTATCATGCTTGACACAACCGGTCATATCCTGATGATCAATAAACGTGCGTGCTCGATCATCAACATCAGTCCCGGTCAGGTCCTGAGCAAGAATTACCGGGAGCTTCTCGCCCTGATACATTCTGAAGAGCTCAGGAATGTTGTCAGCAGCATTGAAGGGAAGGAATTCAAACCCTTCAAGCGGGAGGTGAAGGCGGTCGTAGGCAACAGGAAGCTTACACTCCAGGTTTTTATCATAGGGTTAAAGGATGCAGAAAAGTATATCGGGATGCTCGTCGTCTTTGATGATATCACTGATATCATCGAGGCCCAGAAAGCACTTACATGGCAGGATGTTGCAAGGAAAATCGCCCATGAGATCAAAAACCCGCTCACCCCTATCAAGCTTTCAGCAGAGCGCATGCTCAAAAAATGGGAGCAGAAGGAGGCCGATTTCGACGATGTTTTCCACCGGTCTACAAAAACCATTGTAAGGGAAGTCGACAGCCTGAAAAGGCTGGTTGATGAATTTTCGAAATTCGGGAAAATGCCCGAGATCAAAAAGATGCCGAGTTCGCTTTCCGCCCTGGTCCACGATGTTGCAAATCTATACCGGGAGTACAAAGGGCTGGATATCAATATTATGATACCTGACAACCCTCCGCAGGTTGATCTCGACGGAGAACAATTTAAAAGGGTCTTAATCAATATTTTTGATAATGCCGTACAGGCAATGACAAACAATGGCAGGATTGATGTGAGCGTCGGGTTTGATATGCTGTCTGAAACAGCCCATGTTTCAATTGCAGACAACGGTCCCGGGATACGGGATGAGGACAAGGAAAAATTATTCCTTCCATACTTTTCAACAAAGAAAGACGGAACAGGGCTCGGGCTCGCAATAGCCAACAGAATTGTCACAGAACACGGAGGTCACATCAGGGTGCAGGACAATGAACCTCATGGTACGGTTTTTTCCATATCGATACCGATAAAGGAGAGTTAAATGACAGACGCCGTCGTATTCATAGTGGATGACGAAGATGGAATCCGTGAGAGTCTCTCGGGGATATTCGAAGATGAGGGATATGCCGTCCGTACAGCAGGTACCGCTGAGGAAGCTTTTGATATGCTGAAAGAGCAGACCCCTGACCTGATGTTTCTGGATGTCTGGCTCCCGGGAATCGATGGCATTCAGGCCCTCACAAAGATACGGGAAAGCAATCCGGAACTCCCCATTGTGATGATATCGGGCCACGGAAATATAGAGCTCGCAGTAAATGCAACCAGAATAGGTGCATACGATTTTCTGGAGAAACCTCTTTCTCTTGAGAGGGTTTTACTGGTTGCCAGCAGGGCACTCGAAAGACGAACGCTCGAGCTGGAGAACAAGGCCCTCAAACAGGATTTGACGGAAAAATGGCGTCTCATCGGGAATTCACCAAAAATGAAACAGCTCAGTGAGCAGGTCGATATGGCAGCAAAGAGCAATAGCAGGGTACTCATCCTTGGTGAGAGTGGTGCGGGGAAAGAACTTGTTGCTCATACACTCCATGGAAACAGCACCCGGGCAGGCAAGCCCTTCATCGAAATGAATTGTGCTGCGATACCGCAGGAACTTATAGAGAGTGAACTGTTCGGTCACGAAAAGGGTTCCTTTACCGGGGCTTTCGAGAGGAAAAAAGGCAAATTCGAACTTGCTGACGAAGGGACATTATTCCTCGATGAGGTAGGTGATATGTCTCTCTCAACGCAGGCCAAGGTGCTCCGCGTAATAGAAACTCAGGAATTCCAGCGTGTAGGAGGCAGTAAAAATATCAAAGTTGATGTCAGGATCATTTCCGCCACAAACAAGGATCTGTCAGAGGAAGTGAAAAAGGGCGCCTTCAGGGAAGATCTGTTATACAGGCTGAATGTCATCCCCATTTCCCTTCCCCCACTCAGGGAGAGGAAGGAAGATATCCCGGAGCTGGTCGATTATTTCCTCGGGTATTTTGCTGCAGCATACGGTCAGAAACCAAAGAAAATCACTCCTGACGGGATCAAAATGCTTGAGGTATATGATTGGCCGGGTAATATCAGGGAACTCAGGAACATCATTGAGCGTCTTGTCATTATGACCCCTTCCAATGTGGTCACCGCACGAAATATTATCCTCGGCGAAGTTACCCGTTCAGACTATTTTACGTTCAGTACGCTCAAAGAGGCACGGGAATCATTTGAAAAAGACTTCATCATCAAGAAGCTTGAGGAGAATAACTGGAATATTTCGAAGACAGCGGAAATCCTCGATATCGAGCGCAGTAATCTTCACCGGAAGATTAAGGCATACGATATCAAAACACCATGAGACGTATCAAACGCCATTATGTTGTCATTGACCCGAAAGTAGATTAACCAGTAATCTCCCCTAACCCCTCTTTATGAAAGAGGGGCGGTTCCTCCCTTTTCTAAAGGGAGGTTAGGAGGGATTACCTATTTTTCATGCTCCCTCATTTCACAATCCTTCTCCGCATCAATCTGAAAGGGTACGGAGCAAGCAGCACGACCACCACTATGAGCCATACGGTATCCCACGTGCAAAGAGCCGGCCTTCCTGATGCCAGCCCCCTGCATATGTTCACCAGATGATAGAGCGGTGTAAAAAATGCGATCTTTGCAACAACAGAGGACAGATTATTCAGGGGGAAAAAGATTCCGGAAAAGAGAAACATCGGCGTCATAAAAAGGGTATAAAAATAATTGAACGAATCGATCCCGGGGATTACCGCAGTAAATATCAGCGATATCTCTGAAAATATCAGGCCGGTTATAAAAAGGACAGGGATGACGAAGACTATCAATGGAGATTCCACAAGGCCAAACAGGGATATAACAAGGATAATAATCGCACCGTAGAGCAGGCTCTTCGTTGCCCCCCACATGAGTTCGCCAAGCACAAGGTCATCGAGATTGACGGGTGTTGCCAGTATCGCATCGAATGTTTTCTGGTAAGTCATTCGCACATATGTCCCATAGGTGCACTCATAGATTGCCGCAAACATAGACGATGAAGCAATGATGCCAGGGGCGATAAACTGAATATACGGAACACCGTTTATTTCCTGGACAAATGCTCCCAGGCCGAGACCTAAGGCAGCGAGGTAGAGAACCGGCTCGACGAAATTCAAAGCCAGGCTTGATTTATAGAGCTTCGTATAGACGGTGAGATTTCTCTGCCAAACTCTGAATGCACGTTTAATGTTCATGAAAATTCCATATTATGATTTAGCAGGTTGCTAAAAAAATCCGCATAAAAAACACGTTGTCACGCTGAACTCGTTTCAGCATCTCATAATAATCAACAGGTTAGAGATCCCGAAACAAGTTCGGGATGACATGAAAATACTTTTTCACCCGCCTGATTGTAATCCCTATTGTTCCTTTAACGCCCTCCCCGTTAACTTCAAATAGACATCTTCAAGATTCCCTCCGTGCAGATTCATAAGTCTCGATGGGGTGTCAATCGTGACGATTTTCCCGGAATCCATAATTGCAACTCTGTCGCAGAGTATTTCAGCCTCTTCCATATAATGCGTTGTGAGTAGAAGTGTTGTATCCTTCGCCTTAAGATAATTCAGCTTTTCCCAGACAGAACGCCTGCTGTGCGGGTCGAGACCGGTAGTCGGCTCATCAAGTATTAGAAGCTCCGGTTTGTTAATCAGCGCCCGCGCAAGTACCAACCTCCGTTTCATCCCGCCGGAAAGAGCTCCTATCTTCACTGAAGCCTTTTCCCTCAATTCAACAAAATCGAGCAGTTCCCATGCAAGCGGTACAGAATCCTTTTTGGGAATATTAAAGTACCTGGCATACACAATAAGATTTTCAAAAACCGAAAGGTCCGGATCCAGATTATCCTCCTGCGGCATCACGCCGATGCGTGCCTTGATAGCACTCGGGCTTTCCGTAACATTCATCCCAAACACGCTTACCTCTCCGGAACTCGGTGGCATGAAGCAGTAAATGATCCGCATTACGCTCGTCTTTCCGGCACCATTCGGACCGAGAAATCCAAAACATTCAGCTTTAAAAATTTCAAAGTCAATACCATCAAT
>JAGSYM010000146.1 GCA_018262395.1 Nitrospirota bacterium
TTTACCCTTGAGACAACGCTGAAGCATGAATTATGTCACCTGCTTTTACACCACCATATTGCAGATTCCAGGCTGCCCCGATGGCTTGACGAAGGGGTCTGCCAGTGGGCGAGCGGTGGCATTTCAGAGTTAATGGCTACCCACGGTAGCAACGCTCTTACAAAGGCAGTCGTGGATAAAACAGTCATGAGGATGAGAGACCTCGAAACCTTTCCACGGGATGAGGAATCCATTGTTCTTGCATACGAAGAGAGTAAAAATCTTATTGAATATATAGCGGGCGAATACGGACAGCAGAGTATTGTCCGCATGCTCAATTATCTGCGGGAAGGATATACCGTAGATGATTCGGTACAGAAAAGCCTTTCTATCAGCCTTGCCGAGCTTGAACGCACGTGGCATGGGTATCTCAAAGGAAAATATTCATGGTTTTCCTACCTGAGCAATAACCTCTATCCAATACTCTTTCTCGCTGGTGCGCTCCTGACAATACTCGGTTTTATACGGTTTCTGAAAAAGAAAAGGGAGTACGTGGACGAAGAGGAAGGTGATGGATTATAAATGCAATTTATGGGATAATAGAACCTATCTCAAAATAGGTAATTTCCAATAATCCGTCACCCCCGCGAAGCCTGTCCTCGAGGTTCTTAGTCGGGGAGCGGGGGGCCACTTAATGTCTTGGAAAACATGGATTCCCGCCTACGCGGGAATGACAAACTGTAGTGAACAGATGATGGAAAAGAATTTTAAGATAGGTTTTATCGAACGAAAGGCTGGTTGAGCTACAATGACGTACCTGATTTTACGGATTATGATCAATGCACTATCCATCGCCGTTGCGGTCAAGGTTGTGGATGGCATAGTCTTCTCGGGGGAATGGTGGAAGATGATTCTCGTCGGGGCAGTCTTCGGAATCGTTAATTCTTTTCTGAAGCCGCTCGTTACGTTCTTTACGTTGCCGCTGATTATTCTTTCCCTGGGACTTTTTACTTTGATAGTCAACACGGTGATGCTGCTCATAACTGTTTCTCTCTCGGGTCCCCTGGATCTTGGTCTCCAGATACATGGTTTCTGGCCTGCTTTCAAGGGGGCGTTAATTATCAGTGTTGTGAGCATGGTGCTCTCATGGGTTACCGGGCTGAAAAAGATCAGATCTCACAGGAATAACTGATTGTGCCGGTTAATACGGCGTTTGATTTTTTTCTCCAGATGCATGTTACAGAACGGTGCAATCTTTCCTGCAGGCACTGCTACCAGACAGGAAATTACGTTGATGAGATGTCTCTCCCGGAAATCAGGGATGCTGTCAGTGAAATAGCGGATGCCCTGAATGACTGGAAAGAGTCATATGGCGTAAATTTCTCCCCAAGCTTCAATGTAACCGGCGGAGAGCCTTTTTTGCGGACTGAACTCTATGAGATTCTTTCTTTCATCAGCGATCAGGGATTTGCTATCTACCTCCTCACCAATGGAATTCTTATTTCTGAGAAAAGGGCGAAGTCCCTGGCTTCCATCGGGGTTAAAGGCGTTCAGGTGAGCATCGAAGGTCCTGAAGACATACACGATTCGATCAGGGGGAAAGGGAGCTTCGCCGGTTCCCGCAGCGGAGTCAGAAATCTCCTCGACGCAGGACTCAGGGTAACGTTGAATGTTACTCTTTCATCTCTCAACGCGGGATACATTGATGATATAATTGAACTTTCTCACGCATGGAATGTTCACAGGCTTGGATTTTCACGACTCGTCCCATCGGGCAGGGGTGAGAGTATGTTAAAGGAAATGCTGAACACTGAAAACCTGGAAGATTTGTACAGAAGGATATTTTCTTTAGATATCGGTGCTCTCGAGATTGTGACCGGTGATCCTGTAGCCTCACAGGTGAACGGGAGTAATTCGGGTGACCAGGGCACTATTCCTCTGGGAGGGTGCGCTGCAGGAGTATCAGGGCTGACCATTCTGCCTGACGGAACGATAGTGCCGTGCAGGAGGTTGCATATTCCCATCGGCAACATCCGACAGGATTCTTTTCGCGAGGTCTGGGCAACATCAGAAGTGCTGGAAGCTCTCCGCAATAAAAGTGGATACCAGGGGAAATGCGGAGTCTGTACAAGGTGGGCACAATGCAGAGGGTGCAGGGCAATAGCGAATGCCTTTTCCCAGGCGCAGGGCAAGAACGATTTTCTTGCTGAAGATCCTCAGTGTTTTATTCAACCGGGGGGATGATTGAATGAAAAAAGACTTTGTTACTATCATCGAGAAGTCTTTACAGAAGATAGGGATTGATGCAGTCCCTCCTATTGACGTGGAGGTGCCGCCAGGAGAAAATTTCGGGGATCTTTCGACCCCGGTTGCATTGGCCCTCGCAAAGGTTCTAAAAAAACCACCGAAAAAAATTGCTGATGAACTTGCCTCCTGCATGCATGAGAAAACGATTCTGGAGCGGGTTGATATTGCCGGACCTGGTTTTATCAATATTACCTTTACGAAGGAATATCTTTATAAAGAATTAAGAAAATTACTGGAGTCTGGCAGCAGGTTTTTCCGTGAGAACATTGGAGACGGGAAACGGATTCAGATTGAATTTATCAGCGCGAACCCGACCGGGCCGTTACATCTCGGACACGGGAGGGGTGGTGCCACAGGCGATGCCCTTGCGAATCTCCTCATGGCTGCAGGATATTCTGTGGAGAGGGAATACTATATTAATGATGCCGGGAAACAGATCCGTCTTCTCGGGCAGTCTGTTTTTGCCCGGTACCAGCAATTGCTCGGCGTTGAATACCCGACTCCCGAAGATGGATACAAAGGGGGATATATTGAAGCCATTGCCCATGAAATTGTTTTCAAGTACGGCTCGCAGTATATTCAGAAGGGGTTTGATGAAGTAGGTGATGTTTTTATCGACTATGCGTACAAGAAGATTCTTTCCGGTATCCGGGAAGATCTGAAAGATTTCGGCATAGCCTTTGATACGTGGCAGAGCGAGAGAAATCTCTTTGAAAGCGGGGAAGTCAGCAGGGCTCTTGAAGATCTCCGGTCGAAAGGGTTTATCTATGAAAAAGAAGAGGCGACATGGTTCAGGTCGACTGCCTTTGGAGACGACAAAGACAGGGTAATTATTAAACAGGATGGAGAATATACGTATTTTACTTCGGACATCGCATATCACAGGAAAAAGGTAGAGAAAAAATATGATGAACTGATTGATATCTGGGGTGCCGACCATCATGGGTACATTCCAAGGATGCATGGGGTTATCGAGGCTCTTGGGTACCCGAAAGAAAAGCTGAAAGTTCTGCTCGTACAAATGGTTTCCCTCCTGAGGGGAGGAAAACCTGTCCAGATGTCAAAGAGAGCGGGTGAATTCGTAACGTTACGGGAGGTTATCGAGGAGGTTGGGGCGGACACAACAAAATTCATCTTTCTGACGAGACGCCCGGACAGCCATCTTGAATTTGATCTTGAAGTTGCTAAAGCCCAGTCTTCAGAAAATCCGGTATTTTATGTCCAATATGCTTATGCACGGATAAATAGCATTTTTGCCCATGCGCGGGAAAAGGGAATCCAAACGGATTTCTTTTCCGATGCAGACCTGAGTCTGCTGTCCCAGCATGAGGAACTGAGAATTATCAAAAAGCTCCTCATCTACCCGATGATATTCGAAGGCGCTGTGAAGGTTCACGAGCCACACAGGATTACCTTCTATGTGCAGGAACTGTCAAGCATGTTTCATCCCTACTACAACAAGTTCAGAATCGTCACCGACGATATGGTCCTGAGCAGGGCACGCCTTGCATTGTGCGAAGCAATTAGGATGGTTCTGCGGGATGGACTCGAAATCCTCGGCATCAGCGCTCCGGAGAGGATGTAAATCACTCTTGGTTAGCCTGTTCTCGCCGAAATATTTTCATTCCCCTCTTTTCATTGCGTAATCAACCCATCTGTATGCGTTACAGGGAAAATCTCCAGAGTTCCCAGATCAGACCACATGCGGTAAGCAGCTAAAATTTTCCCGAGATCTCCGTCTTCAATGATGCGCACTACTCGTCCATGCTTTATATCGAACCACTCACTGAGTATGCTTGTTGTTCCATCAGCGATTGCTTGTTCGTGTTGTCGTCTTTTGACGATTTCTTCGAACTTCTGAGGATCGAAGGTGAATATAGCTATGGACGGCATGTATCACATCCCCTTACATTGAGTCTGACCAACGATTAAAAATATAACGGAAAATAGAATTGTTCAATACTACAAATTAGGCTGGTTATCACTAAGCTAAAACTGGTGGTATTATTTAGGCTTTTGCTTCAAGATAGGATTTCAAATTGACCTTCTGGTTCAACAATCCGAGCTTTCTCCGGATATTCTGCCGGTGAAACGCAACAACCTTTTCGGAAGATCCCAGTATATCGCAAATCTCCTTGCTCGTCATGCC
>JAGSYM010000147.1 GCA_018262395.1 Nitrospirota bacterium
TGATGCTGATGCTGTGTAGATATTATGCACACCTGATCAGAACTGGTCGCACTTCAAATTTGGTAAAGATATGAAGTGTCAGAAATTCCAGACGGATATAATAGTTCGCCCCCAATAAGCGGGGTATAAGCAAAATAGCTTATGTCCCGCTCGATTGGGGATTCTCTATCTCTTACTTCCCGAAGACGCTTTTTAAAAGGTCGGTAACTCTGGCAGCTGGATCTGTCCTTATTTTTTTCTCCTCCTGGCCGATCATGGTGAAGAGACCATCGAGTGACTTATTCGTCACGTAATGATCGAGGTCCACAGATTCTTTGCTCATGAAAGGAAGAGATTCATACTGCCCCATCATGTCCTTATAGGAGCGTGTGACTCCAACCTCATTCATGCTGGATGAAATGATTGGCTTGAAGGCAGAATATAATTTATCCTGTGTCTTGCCTTTGAAGAATTCAGTTGCGGAGGTGTCCCCGCCGTTCAGAATTTTTGTGGCGTCTTCAAAGGTCATTTCCTTGATCGCGTCCTTGAAATATGAGGCTGCCTGCGGTGCGGCCTTTTCTGCTGCCCGGTTCATACTCAGGACAAAATCATCCACCTGTTTCTGATAGCCGGCCATTTTGAGGACGTCAGCCACTTTCTGTATCTTCTCCGGCATGAGGATCTTGATCAGCTTATTGCTGAAGTAACCGTCAGTCTGGGAAACATTCTTCACGGCGTTCTCTGTCCCTATTGCCAGGGCCTCTTTCAGTCCTGAAACCACGGTAGCATCATCAGTGGCCCCTGTTTTTGTCGCAGTACCCAAGCCCTTCATAACATCATCGAGGGAAATTGCCAGTGCACTGCCTGTAAAAAGTAACAGAATCAGTACCGGGAAAAATATTCTTTTCATCGTCGTGCCTCCTTAAAAGAGTTTATTGCTGCGGATCTCTCCGCTTTTTCCTTGCTCAATGAGCTTCAGAAAATCATCATAGGAAATAATTTTGACTCCGAGTGACCGTGCCTTCTGCAGTTTTGACCCCGGATTATCACCAGCAATCACGTAATCAGTATTTTTCGAAACAGCTGAAGAAGCATGTCCGCCAAGGCTTTCGATCTGTTCTTCAACTTCTTCCCTCGGTTTCGGCAAAGTTCCTGTAATGACGAAAGTCTGTCCTGCTAAGGGTTTTTCCCCTTTACCGGTGGCTTTGCCGTCAAAGTCCGGGTTTGTGATCTGTAAGCCTAGAGTTTTTAACGTCCTGAGCGTATGAAGATTCTCGGCATCATGAAAAAAGTCTGAAACTGACCGGGCGATTTTCTCACCCATTTGTTTAATCTGCATGATTCGTTCGGGCTGGACATGATACAGGTCTTCGAGCTTTTCAAAATTCCTGGCGAGGAGTTTTGATGCATACTCGCCGACATGCAGGATGCCAAGTGCGAAAATGAATCGTGCAAGGCTGGCGTGCTTGCTTTTCTCGATGGCATCAATGAGATTCCGGGAGGATTTTTCCGCGAACCTGGGAAGCCGCAGGAGATGCTCCTGTCTCAGTTTATACATATCGACAAAATTATTTATCAATCCTTGTGTATAGAGGAGTTCAACATTTTTCTCCCCGAGGCCCTCGATATCCATTGCGCCTCTTGAAGCGAAGTGGATGATCCTTTCCTGAACCTGAGCGGGGCAGTTCAGGCCGACGCATCGCACAGCAACCTCTCCTTCTTCTCTTGTAACTCGTGATCCGCAGACCGGACATTTCTCGGGAACCGGGAACAATCTCTCTTCCCCTGTCCGTTTATCCGTTATCACTGCAATAACATGGGGAATGACGTCCCCGGCCCGTTCTACAACTACAGTGTCGCCTATTCTGATATCCTTCCTTTTCATCTCGTCCCAGTTATGGAGTGTGGAACGTGAGACAGTAACTCCTCCTATTTTTACCGGCTCAAAAACGGCGAAAGGAGTAATAACACCGGTTCGCCCAACGCTCCCCTGGATGTCCAGGATCTTTGTTATCCCCTGATGAGCGGCAAATTTATAAGCGATTGCCCAGCGCGGCTCTCTTGTCTTCATCCCAAGTTGCCTCTGTAATCCAAAGTCATTTACTTTTACTACCGCACCGTCTGTTTCGAACGGAAGGTTCTTTCGCTTTTCTTCGATCTCCTTAATTATGCTGAGAGCTTTTTTAATCCCCCGCTCTTTTTTTACTATCGCGGGGATGGGGAACCGTTCCTTTTCCAGCCATCTGATGAACTCCCACTGGCTTGTGAAATCTGTACCTTGTGCTGAGCCTACACCGTAACAAGCGAGGTGCAGTTTCCGGGAAGCCGTGACCGAGGAATCGAGCTGCCTTACTGAACCGGCAGCAGCATTTCGTGGATTGGCAAAGAGGATCTCTCCTTTTTTTTCTCTTTCTCGATTAAGGTTCCCAAACTCCTCGGTATCCATATACACTTCGCCCCGGATATCGATCTCCTTAGGAACTTCGCCGATCTCACCTATTTTCATCGGGATAGACTTGATGGTTTTGATATTCCGGGTAACATCTTCGCCCTCATATCCGTCACCTCTTGTGGAGGCCTTATACAGAAGTCCATCCCTGTAAGTCAGTTCAATCGCAAGGCCGTCATATTTGGGTTCAACAGTATATTCAACCTCTTCGTCTGTTCTGAGGTGCCGCCGGATTCTCCTGTCAAAATCCTCCATTTCGTCAAACGAGAAAGCATTGTCGAGCGAGAGCATTGGTTCTGTATGTTTCACCTTCTCAAACTTATCAAGCGGAGGGGCTCCAACCCGCTGAGTCGGCGAATCAGGCAAAATAAAGTGATACCGGTCTTCGAGGTCTTTTAAATGAAAATAGAGACGGTCGTACTCTTCGTCTGATATAACCGGCGAATCAAGAACATAATACCGGTAGCTGTGGTAGTTCAGGTCGCTGACCAGCTTTCCTATTTCGTCTCTGATGTGCTTAGGCGGTCTTTCAGTCATGATCAATAAGATATCATAAGATCCGAAAAACATATTTGTATAAGAAAGATTTCAGGCATATATACATCAAAAACTTCTGAATGCAGGATGTGCATCTGTATGGCTATCTGATCGGTAAGGATGAAAATATGCATGTTGTGTGAGTAAGGAAACCGCTCACAAAGGAGCTGCTCAAGAGCTTTTTTTGCATATATGCCTATCATAAATTGCATTTTTGGGTTGATGTGTTTCTTGTTTTTCTGCGATATCGAGTAAGAATTGCAGTGACAAAAGAGCCGCTTCTTCCCTGTTTTCCTCCCTGGTCCCCTTCAACCTCAGTTCTTTTGCTGCAGTCTTCCCTCTTGTGCTGACTGCAACATAGATCAGTCCTCGTTCTTTTTCCTCAAGGACATCGGGTCCGAGGTTGCCAGTGGTCGAGAGGGAATAATCTGTTTTTGTCAGTCTCCGTACCTTCTCGGCCATCTCACGTGCAGTCTGCTCACTCACGACGCCATATTTGGCGATATAATCAGGTGAAACCCTGAGGAGAGATTTTTTTGCATCGGCAGAGTAGGAAACAACTCCTGCTTCAAAAAAATTGCTCGCGCCCGGAAGAGTTGTGATAAGGTGGCTTATAAAACCGCCGGTGCAGGATTCTGCGACTGACAGGGTGAAGCCATGCTGTTTGAAAAGTGCATGAATTTTTTCTGTGGTTTCAACAAGCTGTTTCTTCATATCTCTTCCTTGTTTATATCCGCTATAATTATACAATGAGAAGGGTCGAACCGGACATGTCTATCCTCTCTATCCGTACCATTATCCCCGGAATTTTTATCCTGCTTGCACTCGCCCCTTTTTCGCTGAACGCGGGTGAGCAGCTATCGGGCGATACCTTTATTCATCACGATCTCCGCGTTGTGATATATCCGCAGGAACACCGTTTTGCCGCAGAGGATACGGTAACAATTCCGGATCATATACTTCCCGAATTTCTTTTCTTCCTTCACAAAGGCCTGAATCCTATATCCCAGTCAGAGGGGGTGTATCTCACGAAGGAGGCGGGAAAGTCACCGCATGAGGCACTGGAATCATACAAAGTCAGACTTGCGAAAGGGATGAAAAAATGTGTGATCAGCTATGGCGGAATGATCAATCATCCTCTTGAACAGGTTGGGAAAGAACAGGCGCGCGGGTACAGCCATACCATGGGAAAGATTGCCGACGAGGGTATTTATCTCTCCGGAAGTTCATACTGGTATCCTGTAGTCGATAGTGCATTCCTGACTTTTTCGCTTGAGGTGGAACTTCCCCGTGACTGGGATGCAGTAAGTCAGGGGGAACGGACTCTTCATGAGAAAGATCACACAAAAACGCATGTGCGCTGGACATCACCTGAACCCCAGGAAGAGGTTTATCTCGTAGCCGGTAAATTCCATGAATATGGTAAAGCAATTGTTCGAACCTCACTC
>JAGSYM010000148.1 GCA_018262395.1 Nitrospirota bacterium
TGATAAGTTTCTCCAATGCTTACGACAAAAGCAGTCTCCGACAAATTGTTTTCTGACGCGATCGATTGCATGGTTTCAAGGGGAAGCTCAGATTCAGGGAAAACTACGGCAGCAGGGTTTCCTGAGAACAAATGGCCCGTGAATGCGTCAACCTGGTATATGGGAAGCTTCATGTTTCCTTTCTCTAGGCAGCTAATAATTTATCAGATGATTTTTCTCTACTATACCAGACGCACCATGCACCTACAAGATATTCAGACTAAGAATCGGCGCGTATGGCAGAAAAACGGATCCAAAAAGAAACCGTCTCACTTGAAGAGCTTGTAATGAGCAATGTCTATACACAGGAGGCTCTTATTAATCTCCTGGAGAAGAAAGGTCTGTTCAAAAAAGAGGAATTGCTCGAAGAGTTAAAGCGTCTGAAACAGGACAAAATGACTTCCAGGAGACTGCGCTCGATTCGCTAATTGGCGCCTCACTAACCCCTAAAATCCCCTCCCGTCAAGTTTTCACTTCTCACAATGTCATCCCTGCATTCCTTGCAAATGCTTAAGATTCTGTCTTCGTCTTTCATGATTACGTATTTAAGGGTTTTGAGGTCGTGACAGATGCCGCAATGGTATCTGATTTCAACCTGCAAGTTCCCTATGAATGTCTTTCCCCCTGAAGTCCTGTCCCACTGCATTGTGCTGCCTCCCTATCCGAACAGATGTTGCAATAAGTATCTCAGAATCCGCCAATAACTTTCTATACATTTCTTGCTTTTTTTTAGGCATTTCTTGCAGGCACAAAAGAAAACCATAATACCTCCCAACTTGGCCATCTTCTTGCGTGCTTAAAATAACGCTACAAAAAGGCTTGACCACATCATCCACCAGTTACAGAAAATCCGCCGGACGGTCCTCACAGGCGTAGGGGTGAAGAAGGCATTGAGGGCCGGGGATATCCCCGGCCCTTTCCTTTCTTTTCACTATTCACTTTTCACTATTCACGGCCTCTAAAAGGTTTTCTTAGGCATTTTCCCTTCCACCCTACCCCTGAACTCTCAAAAGGCACAAATCGGCCTGATTAGGTTCATTCTCAGGCCTTAATCTCCACAGGCAATATCAGATTATTTCCTCGCTTCTTAAAAGCCACATCGGCCTGAATATGCCCCACAAAGAGTGTCATTTCCATGTCGAACTATGCTCTTATACTTTCTTCCTGAAGCCGTAACTTTTAGAATTTTCAGTAATAGTGTTGGTTACATGCGGAATAATGCACTTACATGACTTAGCCAGATAACTTGACAGGTTCGATTTGCGAATGAAATAATAATAAGTAATACTTATGGGTAGATTAAGGATGATTATTGTTCGAGCCGTTTTTGCCTTGATAGGTTCTGGGGGGAAAAGGTTCCCGATAAAGCCAAACCCTCACGAGGGCTGCATGTTGAAAGGAGAGCTTGTCAATGTTTTTTAAGTTATTCAAAGGCAAGTATAGTAGGCCACTAATCAAGGCCGCATTAAATAACAACATTGACGAAATCAAGGAATATTTAAAACACGGTGCCGATGTCAATGCTCAAGATGAATATGGTAATACGGCTTTGATATACGCATCACTCCAGGGACATGAACAGGCTGTGAGGCTGCTTATTGAAGCAGGTGCTGATGTAAATATTAAAGATAATAATAGGTGTACTGCATTAATGCAAGCTGCGGTTCTTGCTCGACCAGAAGTTGTAAAACTGCTCTTAGCTGCAAAGGCAGAAGTAGATGCACGCTCAAATATTGGTGATACAGCTTTGCTGTCGGTTGCAGCAATCTCAGGTCTAACGGCTGAGCATATCTCCATTGTTAAGCTTCTTTTAGCAGCAGGCGCTAATGTTAACGCACGTCGTCGACAGGTTTCATCTTGCGCACAAACTGCTTTAATGTTCGCTTCAATGAGAGGATACACTGAACTTGTTGACTTGCTTTTGCAAGCAGGTGCAGATGTAAATGCTGCGCCCGAATGTGGAGGCGGCACCGCTTTAATTTATGCTTCTATAAATGGCTACGAAGAAATTGTTAGACTTCTATTGAAGGCAGGTGCAGATATTAATGCAAAGTTTATTGGTGGTATGACAGTATTCGCATGTGCAGCCAACCATCCAGGCACTTTGAAGATTTTAAGAGAATACGACCAATCAAAATAAATATAAAGACAGCTTACAACAACAAAATCGAGGCGACAGGGAATAGCTTCTGTGGTTTCTTTCTACCGCTGTTTGCCCCTGCGCCTCATTTAAATCGTTACCCCACATTTCTTTCGGAAACTCGCAATAGTTTCATCTTCCAACAACTGAGATATAGTCGGTGAAAGACACATTCTTACCGCCATCTGTTCATAACCGGTGAATTAAATCCCCATCTGACCTCTCAATTCTTTCTCTGTCTTTGCTTTTCCATTTCGCCTATTAATTAGTCAACCCTGCTAGAACAATTTCACCCTTTTCGGTTTGGTGACGGCTGCTCGAACGAGTTGTTAGATTGCGGTGAATTCTTCATTTTTTCTTCTGGCGCTGCGTACCGCGACCAACGTGTTTAGAAAGACGCTCATCGACGTTCCGCAGAACCTCCCCCGTTTGCAGGTCGACTATGTGCTCGCGATACCGATCACTATCCCGGTCGATAACGCGCCGGATTTCAACATTCCCGCCGCTGTCCCGCCGCTTATCAATCCCCTCCACAGTTTCGACTGAGTATCGACGACCGCCCTTCGTATTCCGAATGCGGGACTTGATCTTGGCGCCACCACCAGCGCTCCCTCCACCAGTCATTTTATGGACGTAGGTCTTAGTCAATTTAGTGCGTCCAGGTCTTCCCGCGATCTAACATCATTTTTTATGCCGCATGCGGTCTTTTGATGAATTATAGGGTCAAAAAAGGGGGGGTGTCAAGAAAAAGGTGTAACAGAAAAAAGTGCAACCCTTGGTACCGCAACTTATTTAAACAAAAAGATATTTAGTGAATACGTTCTTTCATTATCTTTTTCTGTATCATGGACCTGCAATATATGCCTACAAAAAAGCAAGAAATGTATAGAAATATTCCTTTAGCTTTGACATCCTTAATTCAGGGGGTTGGCCTTTCCCACGCGTAAGACCAAAGATAGAAGGAGATTGTTATGAAGATTTTGGGGGTCCTATCACTCACCTTTTTGCTGTTCCTTGTAGCTCACACTGCGCACGCAGCGTGGTATGTTGATGTGATCACGGAAGGTCAGATCCAGAATGCCTACTTTGCCGGCTGGAATGGTTCTGACTGTTTACAGATTCGTACTCACGCCTCTAAAACCGTTAAGCTTCCTCGGGATCGTGATGACTATGGGGAATTTATGGAGCAGGTCTGTATCAAGGGGAGGAACGATAATAAGGAATTCAAGGGTAACAAGGAGATGGCGGCAAAAGAAGTGCACAATCTTGAGAAGATGTTCGTTGAGAGAATGGCGATGCTGAAGGCAAAATAATGTCATCTATTGATTTCCAGCTCTTGAGGATAAAACATATCGCCTGGAGGACAAGGGTGAAAGCCTTTCTCGAAGGGAGGGGTAGCTTAACCGAAAAACAGGCTGTCTCTCACAAGGACTGTGATCTGGGTAAATGGTTTTATGCAGAAGGATTGAAGAAATACGGCAACATTCCCGATATGCAGAAACTGGAGAAGGTGCATGAGGACCTTCACAAAACGGTCAGGCAGATTATCTCTTTAAAAAGATCGGGAGACCCTACAGCGGCCGAACTGGAGTACAAGAAAATAGGGCCTCTCTCTCACGAGATTGCCTCTTTACTGACCATAATCGAAGGAAAGGTCAGAGCCATGGAGTGATTTTTCCATCTTTGCTTTTCCATTCCGCCTATTTTTTATACACTCCTGCCAGAACAGTTGCACCTTTTCTGCTATGGATAACGCCTGGGAGAAAAGAGAGCGACATTTTGCTATCAGGATGGTTTTGGAAATGGGTTCTTACTACGTACTCCCCGCAATTACGATGCGACGAGAGCCTTAGCTGCTTCATAGGTGTCCTTAAGTGCGGTAGGATGATCAAGGATTGCGCCCTTTGCATCTACCCCAAGGAACGCCACCGTGTTGTGTTTGGAGTACCTCTCCAAAAAGAGAGTTTTGCAAAAGGTTGACAATGAGGATTTACGGCACAAATACGCAATGCTTTGCTAACTCAGATGCTGTAACTTGCAACGTTACGCGTAACGTGTTATCTTAAAGGTGGGTGATACGGTCGTTTAAGCATAAAGGGATTGAAAGATTTTTCCGTGACGGTGAAATGAGCGGGATTGATTTAAACCATGCCGCAAGGCTTGCACGGATACTCGACCGTCTGGACGCTTCCCTATCCTCTCATGACATGAACTTGCCGGGCTT
>JAGSYM010000011.1 GCA_018262395.1 Nitrospirota bacterium
ACATTGTGACAGGTATTGCAACTGATAAGAGCGCTCGATGAGAGTCGAGGCTCGAAGTAGAGCATCTTGCCCAATGCGATCTTCTCGGGCGTGAAGGACTTTCCTTTAATCTCAGGTACTGTCTGCGGAATCTCTTTGAATAGCGTCTGAGCCTTTTTCATAAGATCTTCACTGGCGCCTGCGACAGATACTATCGAGCAGGATAATAGGAACCCCAATAAGGCTAACAACAACTTCTTCATTTCATACCTCCTGTCATTGTCAATCGATTTAATCGCAAGTATAATGCGATCACCCATTAATTATAATATGGAATCTTCATATATTTTCAAAAAAATTGAGAACGAGATCAGGAATTAGGTCATACAAGATTTGAGAGGGAGGCATAGGTCTCAGACCTTGACTTGTGACTCAATTGCGGCTGAATGAAAATCCTCATTTTTTGCGATGGGCGTTCATCGAATACTTGGAGCTATTTCATTTTTGAAGGCAGCTTGATTGTCTCACCGGCAACCATAAAAATGCCTCTTCCACGATGATGAATTGTCCGTGGGTTTTGTCTTGTCGGGTCGACCCACGCTTTCAGCACCTCGAGGATGAAGAGATTATACTTTGCTACCATCTTCTCATCGACGACTTTGCATTCAAGATTCGCATAACACTCGCCGATGAGCGGTGCTTTGACGTATGATGCGGGCACCTGCGTGAGTCCAAAGACATTGAACTTATCGATTTTTCGTCCGGAACTGTTCCCGCAGCCCACTATCTTTTCCGATAGTTCAAGCGTTGGGATATTAATCACGCATTCCTTACTTGCCTTCAAAATATTGAACGTGTAATTCCGATTACTGATCACGCAACCAATGACAGGAGGTTCGAACTCCATCATTGTATACCACGACATCGTCATGACGTTCGCCTTTGTCTTGCTGACGGTCGTGAGCAGCACCACCGGCCCCGGCTCCAATAAGCCATAAACTTTAGACAAGGGGAAAGATTTCTTCGTCATATCAATACCCCGCTTCAATGATCTTTACGTACCGCCTTCAAAAAGAGTCGCCCTCTGCATGATATCGCTCCTTTAGAAATTAGACGCACATTACCAAACCTATCATCTACTCAAATTATAGCAACGTGTAAGATCCTTTGCGAGGATGCAAAGGTGATAGGGCCGCTTTGTAAAGGTTTGCGACTGATTCAATGGATGGACTTTAAGAAATCCTCAGTCCTCGTGCGTATTTTATCCCGCACTTTCCTGAATTCACGCAAGACTTCTTCTTCCGTGCCTGTGGCTTTTGCGGGATCGGGCAGCGACCAGTGCAGTCGCCTGATGTGCGGTGGTGTCCATGGGCATGACTCTGAGGCGTGATCACAAAGAGTGATAATGACGTCCATCGTTTCGAGCAGGTCCGCGTCGATGGCTTTTGATTGATTTGAAGAAATATCAATCCCGATTTCATCCATGACTTTCACAGCCCTTTGATTCAAACCGGCAGGATTGAGCCCGGCACTGTGGGCTTCTACAATGCCTGTGCCGAGCTCCCTCGCAAATCCCTCCGCCATTTGCGACCGGCACGAATTGCCGGTGCAGAGAAACATGATCTTGAGCATCCGATCCTCCTATGATTACGTGCCGTTATGACCTTTCCCTCTCATTATATAAGATTTTTATGATGCACGCAGTCTTCGTATATATATTTCCAATTACTATCAAGAGTGAATATCTACTAACTCTTTCATTACTTCCCCAGTCATTTCTTTTTTCACCAAGAATTAACATTTCTTTCATATTCCTGTAAAGAAAAAATGATTTACTACTACCATCATGACGACCGTATCAGAGACGTTCGGATCCAAAAGTAAAAATACCATGAAAGGATGAGCACTATGAGATGTCCGCATCTGAAAAAATGGGTTCTTTTCACCTGCAATGGGACTGATACGCTGTATTTTCCCAGTGCATTTCAACTCGAGGAATACTGCAAGCGGAAAGACCACAGGAAATGCCCTTTTTTTATAACGAGATCCTCTCAAGATGGTTTTGATAGTTCCGTCCAACTAACCCAGGCATAAATTTAACACTCTCGTAATACTCCTGTAACACAAGCAATCTATTATGAATCTATGCTCGTTTCCCTGATATGTCTCTTATTGCTTGCCATAGCAGTCTATTTTCTCATCAAAAGCAAACCGAATCTTTTCCTGCTTGAGCTGATGCAAGAAGTATTTGGTGAAAGAAAAGAAAGTCAGACCGATTATGTCGATCAATCGAAGCATGAGCGGACCTGCAAATCAAATCCCATTGAGAAAAATTAGGGTATTAGACGTAGCGGGCATCTTACAAACTCATGAAGCAAAATAAGGGGGGTGAGATATGTAACAGAAAGTTAACATAACTGTAACAAAGCTGTAACAAAGTCAATGTATCGTAAAAAAGAGAAGGAGAAAAATAATGAAAAACCTATTAACTGTTTTATTAACAGTCGCATTTGTTTGTTCGATGATTGGTCTTTCGTACGCAGAGGATTTGAGGATTGACGGATCAACTACGGTATTGCCCATAGCTCAGAAAGCGGCAGAGGTCTTCATGAAGAAACATGCGGACATTAAGGTCTTTGTATCAGGAAGTGGTTCCGGGACTGGCATCAAGGCCATTATTGATGGTACGACCAACATTGCAACAAGTTCCCGGGAGGCAAAAGATAAAGAAGTAGCCTCTGGCAAGGAAAAAGGTGTCACATTGACGGGGCATAAAGTTGCCCTTGACGGGATAGTCCCAGTTGTTCACCCTTCTGTGAAAATTGACAACCTAACTACAGATCAGCTCAGAGATATCTATAACGGTAAGATTAAAAGCTGGAAAGAGCTTGGCGGCCCCAACAGGCCGATTTCTGTTGTATCCAGGGACACAAGCTCTGGAACATACGAGGTTTGGGAAGAGAAGATTCTGAAAGGCGACAAGGTGAAAGCAGACGCACTGCTCGTTGCATCGAATGGACAGGCTGTACAGACGATTGCACAGAACAAATTTGCAATTGGTTACATAGGAATCGGGTATATAGACAAGTCTGTCAAGGTTTTGTCTGTGAACGGGAAAAAAGCAACCGACAATTCGGTTCGCGACGGCTCATGGCCCATCGCACGTCCTCTGTTCATGTACACTAACGGCAAACCTGCCGGTACCATTGCCAAGTTCATGGATTTCATGCTTTCCAAAGACGGGCAGAAGATCGTGAATGAAGTTAAATATGTAAGCCTAAAATAAGCATCATAAAAAGGGTCCGGGGATTCGAGTGGTCAAGGGTTCAAGAAACAATATAAAAGCACATAAACAATAAAACCTGAACCCTGAGTACTTGAATCCTCAATCCCTGCCCACTTATTATTTAAATAGCATTACAAATATTACGCAAGGGGGTACCGACTTTGAGATGGCAGACCAAGGAAAGGGCCGTCGAGATCATGGTAAGTTCTGTTGGTCTTGTCTCGGTGATCGTTCTTCTGCTGATCGGGTTTTTTCTCTTTAAAGAGGCATTTTATATTTTTTACAAAGCAGGAGCGATGAAAGTCCTTTTTGGGACAGCATGGTACCCCACCTACGACCCGCCAAGCTTTGGGATGTTACCGCTGATAATGGGCACCGTCGTTGTTACTTTTCTCACGGCAGTTATGGCTATCCCTCTGGGTATCGCAACCGCAATTTATGTCGCAGAAATAGCACACCACCGAGTCAAGGAGTTCTTAAAGCCCCTTATAGAGATGCTTGCCAGTTTTCCTTCTGTAGTTCTCGGGTTTTTTGGCATGGTCGTTATCGCGCCTATACTATCAAACTGGCTTTCTCCAATACTCGCGGAAAAGCTTCCTGAACTGCTGAGAAGTACAAACATCCCTTTTATTTCAACGACGCTTGCTGATTTCTGTTATAACAAACTGTTTATTGCTTCAGGTCTCAACATATCAACAGCAGCCTTGATGTTGACCGTGAGAGCAATCCCCGTGATTTCAAGCATTGCCGAGGATGCACTGACTGCAGTCCCACGTACATACCGGGAAGCCTCCTATTCTCTTGGAGCGAACAAATGGGAGACAATATTGAGGGTGGTAATCCCGGCTTCTGTGTCTGGTTTGAGCGTTGCCGTTATCCTCGGAATCGGAACGATCATCGGTGAGACCATGATTGTTTTGATGGTAGCGGGAGGAGCGGCTGTTATTCCATACTGGATTTTTGATCCGGCAAGGCCAATGCCTGCTGCTATTGCCGCAGAAATGGCAGAAGCCCCCTATCAGAGCCTTCATTACCAAGCACTCTTTGGTGTCGGAGTGCTCCTTCTCATTTTTACGTTTATCCTGAGCCTCATTTCTGATTTCATCTCAAGGAAATATCGTGCTGTCAGGATCGGTGAAAAAATATGACTGGGCATCATGAAGTCACCCGTGAACCTTTTGAAATGGTTCGGAAGAAAAAAATCAATCTTAAAGAGAGTTTCTTCCTGTCTCTCATTCGTATGCTCGGGTCGGCCGGAGCGATTATCCTGTTTATTATTTTATCGTTTGTTCTCTATAACGGTGTACATATACTGAGCTGGGATTTTATCAGCAAGCCCCCCATTGAAGCCATGACAAAGGGCGGTATTTTCCCTGTTATCGTCGGGACTGTTCTCTTGACCTTCATCTGCATGATCGTGGTAATCCCGATCGGGGTTACCACGGCTATTTTTCTGTCGGAATACTCAAAACCGGGGTTGCTTCTCAAGACTGTCATGATGTCGATGTATACACTCGCAGGTGTCCCTTCAGTTGTCTTCGGTCTCTTCGGACTCGCTGTCTTTGTGGTGGCCTTCAATTTCGGAATGAGTCTTTTTGCCGGTTCCCTGACGCTCGCCATTATGGTGCTTCCTTATATCATATCCACCTCAGAGGAGGCGCTAAAGGCGGTACCTTACAGCTTTAAGGAGGCGTCGCTCGCGTGTGGGGCAACGAAATGGCAGACAATACGGAAGGTTATTCTGCCGACCGCGATGCCCGGGATTCTGACAGGCGCAATCCTCGGAACTGCCAAGGTTTCAGGAGAGACTGCTCCTATCATGTTCACTGCTGCTGCCTTTTTTACTCCGGGAGTCCCGAAATCCCTCTTCGAGCCGATTATGGCATTACCGTACCATATCTATGTCCTTGCGACAGCGGGCACGCATATAGAAGAGACAAGGCCCGTACAATATGGAACCGCATTAACCTTAATCGTATTGGTTCTCGGGATGAATTTATTGGGTATTATCCTCAGGTCTCGGCAAAGGAAAAAGAGGGCATGGTAGAAAAAACGCCAGTTTTTGCCATACAGGATTTCAGTATCTACTACGGGGACTTCATGGCTGTAAAAACCGTGAACCTCAATATCGAATCAAATAAGATAACGGCCATTATCGGCCCTTCCGGCTGTGGCAAATCCACACTGTTACGGTCTCTGAACAGGATGAATGACTTAATCCTCTCGTCACGGGTTGAAGGTCAGGTGCTTTTCCGCGGGGTGGATATTTACCAGAAGGATACCGATGTGATTGAATTGCGGAAAAGAGTCGGCATGGTTTTTCAAAAGCCGAATCCCTTCCCGAGTTCTGTCTATGAGAATGTGTCATACGGTCCGAAAATCAGGGGGATTAAAAAGAAGACCCAGCTTGATGAGATCATTGAGCACGCACTTACAAGGGCTGATTTATGGAAAGAGGTGAAAGACAAATTGCATGAATCGGGTATGAGCCTCTCGGGTGGTCAGATGCAGAGACTTTGCATCGCCCGGTCCCTTGCCCAGGAACCAGAGGTACTGCTTTTTGATGAACCGACATCAGCGCTTGATCCTATTTCAACTGCCAATATCGAGCATCTGCTCCAGGAGTTGCAGAAAACCGTCACCATCATTATCGTGACCCATAACATGCAGCAGGCAGCACGGATATCTGCTTACACAGCTTTTATGTATCTGGGAGAATTGATTGAATTTGGAGACACAGACACGATATTTGTGAATCCGTATAATAAACTCACAGAAGAATATATTACAGGGAGATTTGGCTAATGGGCATTTTTGATGATGAATTAAAAGCGTTGCGGGAAATGATATTAAAGCTTGGATGCATGGTTGAGAATGCAGTTCGTGACTCAGTGAAAGCGCTTGTTGATAGAGACAGTGAACTTGCAAAAGAGGTCATCAGGAGGGATCATCTTATCAATGCACTTGACGTTAAAATAGATGAGGAGTGTGTTCGTTTAATAGCGCTCAGACAACCGATGGCAAGGGATTTGCGGTTGATAACCACAGCGATGAAGATAACAACAGATCTTGAAAGGATGGGAGACCTTGCAGGAAATATCGCTGAAAGGGCAATTGAATTGAACGCAGAACCACAGCTGAAGTCTTTTAAAAATATTCCCAAAATGGCAGAGATAACCCAACAAATGGTGCGGGATTCTCTCGATGCGTTTGTCACCGGATGCTCACGACTGCCGTATGAAGTCATCAAGAGGGACGACGAAGTGGATGACCTCACCGTCAGGAACTTCGAGGAACTTCTCTCCTTGATGATCCAGGATCCGAAGATCATCCCATTAGCGGTGAAGAGGACATATATTGCAAAGTATCTCGAAAGAATCGCCGATCATGCCACGAACATTGCAGAGATGATTATTTACATGTGCAAGGGCAAGATGATCAGGCATACGGAGATTTCTGAAGAGAAGTAATCCTGTCCTGATAATTTCTTGATCTCAGCAGCGCAGGTTTATGCTTCAGTCGATGTGCAAGACAACGGAATAGCTATTGAATATGGCCCACACCTGATCATTCTCCTGAAAATTCATCTGGCGGGCGTTGTCCGTAGTAACTATTGAGCACAGTTCTGTACCGTCCGCGATGCGCACCACATATTCTGTCGTAAGATTCCCCTTGTTAATGCGCACGATGGTTCCCAAAAAACGGTTTTCCGCTGAAGATTCAGGTTCCCTATCGCTTTTCTGTAAAATCACCCACGGAGCTTTCACCTCCGCGGTAACTAAGGACCCCGTTTTAAATTTGTACCTCAGAAAACTATTAAACTGATGCTGGGCACAATCATTATTTTCCTTGCCATAAGATATATTTCACAGTATTTCATGAAATAGGAGATCTCACATGAATGGATTGGTATGTCCGACAGTGAGAATGGAAAAGCCAGTGGTAGCCACAGACGGTTCAGAGCGGGCAGCGTGACTGAGAGGATTATCGGCTATTCAGAAAGTGCGGTTTTAGCAGCCATACTGTAGCTTTTTTATTAAGGGTTAAATGTAGGTTGTCGGTATCCTTCTGTCTGGGTTCCATGTGTAAATCAAAAATCATTTCACTCAAGACATCTTTTTGATCTCCCTATGCATCTGAGTTTCCCTGTTATGAAACTTGCTGTACATTATTTTCATTTTTAGGAGCTTTCTTCATCTTTTACGATCTCGGACATATATGCAACGAGGACTGACAGGCCAAGTGTAAGAGGAACAAAGATAAAGTGAAAACCCGCTGTCACAGCGAACTGAAGTCTACTTAATGTCAACACATCCATGTTATCCTTCTGTCATTGTTTGTCTGATCTAATATGTTTGTCAATTGGGTTTTACTGCTCTCTATAATACAAGATATGATTGAGATACCCTATAAAGGCAGGAGTCTTTTCTCATGATCGAATCACTGCAATATCTTGTTTCAGGCATCCTGTTCGGATTTGCTGCGGGCATTTCTCCCGGGCCTCTGCTTGCCCTTGTCATTACAGAGACACTCATGCACAGCAGAAGGGAGGGAATTCTTGTTGCAATCACACCGGTCGTCACTGATGTACCGATAATTGTGGTGACAATATATATCCTTTCTCAACTCTCGAGTTCTGATATCTTTCTTGGTATGTTATCCCTTGCAGGCGCACTGTTCATTGCTTATCTTGCATACGGAAGCATCATGACGCGGGAGGTACATTTGGGTATCTATCATGTGAAGCCGCAGTCTCTCCGCAAAGGGGTGCTCACCAACTTCCTGAACCCACATCCTTATCTCTTCTGGATGATGGTCGGCACTCCCACTATCCTGAGAGCCTCTCAGGTCAACGTAGGCTCGGCTGTAGCATTCATCGCGGGATTTTATGTTCTTCTCGTTGGTTCAAAAGTTCTGATTGTGCTCCTTGTGGACAGGTCAAAAAATTTCCTGAAGAGCAGGACATATATTTATATTATCAGGGCAACAGGGGTCATCCTGTTATGCTTTGCTGTTCTGTTTTTGAAGGATGGTCTCGGGATGCTTGGGCTGCTGTGATAAATCCATGTATATCAATAAAAAATCCAGGGGACTACTGGAGATGATCTGGCAGGATATTTTTGATAAAGACTTCCACAAGCGAAGCATCAAACTGTGTACCTGAGTTTTCCTTTAGTTCCGTGACCGCCTCATTCAACTTTACGGGAACCTTATAGTAAGATCCGCTCGTCATTGCATCAAAGGCCTCGGCAATGGCAATAACCCGTGCTTCAAGAGGAATTGCCTCCCCCTGAAGTTTTGCGGGGTACCCCGTTCCATCATACCGTTCATGGTGGTGAAGGATTAAAGGCGTAATGTCCGCGTAAAAATTGATTGGCCGTATCATTTCGTAGCCGATCACTGAATGCTTGATGCAGTCTTCACGGGTGAGCATCTCCTCAGCCTTGATCCTGAGAAAACCGATATCGTGAAGGAGGCTTGCAAGATATAAACGCTTTTTCTTTTCTTCGGACATATTGATTGCTTTTGCAATGATGTTGCTGTACTTCGCCACTCTGTGAGAATGTCCCCTTTTCTCCGGGATGTGCGCATCAATTGCTTTCAGGAGAATATCAGTGATATGGATTTCGAAATTTTTTTGGTCTTCATGGAATTGTGCCTGCACCAGGGAAGTTGCTGCCTGATCTGCGAGATAAACAAGCAGCTCAGTATCTCTGTCAGAATAGGTCCCTTCCTGCTTGCTCAGTTCTACGACACCAATAATATCCTTTTTTGTTGATAAGGGGACAGAAAGAACCGATTTTGTCTGAGCTCCCGAGAGTGCATCCACGGAGGCGTCAAACCGTTTGTCGTCAGAAACGGGTGATACATTCAGGGATTTTCCATTTTTCAGGACCCACCCGGCGAATCCCTTGCCTTTTGGAACAGGTGTCCCCATTAAGGTGTCCTGCGCAGGGCCTTTTACGATCCTGAAGACAAAATCACCGTCATCTTTGAGCAGGACAAAGCCGGCATCGGATCCTGTGAGAGACATGCCATGGGATATTATCTTGTCCAGGAGGATATCACCATATACCTCTTCCCGCATATCTTTTGTAACGGCAAAAATCGTATCAAGCCTGTCCCTGTATTTTTCGATACTCCGAATAATTTTCTGCGAGATCGTTCGCCACATGACAAAGCCGGTGACAGCAAGGATGAGAATGATAACGATTATAAGGGTGATCGAAATATCCGGCAGGAAATCAAGAGCTTCACTGAATGGCTTAAAGAGATATCTAAGGATGACGGCGAGAAGAGTGAGAACGATGAATGCTGCAATCAGATTCAGAAATCGCAGTTTTGTCCGGATTTCTTCAATTATTGGAATCTTATCAGAATTTGCCTGCTTTGACATTGCTAAACTTTACCGGATGCAATGTGCAAAGTCAATAAGACAAGCTCAGGACAATACGTTCTTTACAAACGATATTTTTACAGCTCTCAACCAATAAAAGTAAAGGCAGCCAGAGGGGGAATCTGGCTGCCAGGAGGGTTGGTGCATGAATCGGAATAGCACAAAGAAGGTATGCTATTTTTTGCACCTTATATGGTTGTAGATTATCTCAAACTTATGAAGAAATGATGAAGAAAATATGAAAAGACAGTGAAAATTTTCCCTTGTCGTCTGTCCGTCAGTTGACCTGACTGCCGGAAGACGAATTGTTGAATGAAATGATAATACTTTTTTTCACAACCATAGCTGCGAAGTTTACACCCGCCAGTATTTCGACAAGAATATGATTCCACGGTTCATACATTTTTATCTGGATTTTACCTTTTATCTGTCTGTCCACAACCATATCGTAGCCATCAATACGGGCAGCGTCTGACAGGAGTGACAGAACAGCGTGTAAATCTCCATTGTAAAAATCGATACTGACAGCTGTTCCCTCATAATCATTCAAAATGAACATCTCAATCGAATTCCTCTTTCAAAACAATACATTATATCCCTTGTCAGATGAAAAGTATAGAAGAGTACTGCCTGCAGGTTTCATTCCTCTTGTAGCAGTGAAAGGGATACGTTACAATAGCGAAAAATGGTAAGCGTCATGCCAAAGATACCGTTAGGGCTGTAAAATCCATAGAGAGGTAAGAGGTAAAACCTGCCATGAACGAATCAAAGCTTGAGCAGTGTAAGGTTAAGAAAGAAGATACGAAACAGTTTCGTGAAGAGATACCGGGTATCGTCAATGACCTGGTGAAATCGTGTACAACGGGGGATTGCTTTGATCATGTTGACATAGAACCGTTGCCGTCTAAAGAGGCCATTATCGAAATTATCCACCTTTCCTGCCGGATACTCTACCCGGGATACTTTTCCAGCACCCGCATTGACACTGTAAATCTGCTCTATTATTACGGCCAGGAGGCAATGCAGTTGTTTGAGGCCATCTCAGAGCAGATTGTCCTCTCAATGCGGCATGAATGCCGTCGTCATAATATGGTCTGCATCGACTGCGAGGAGCGCGGGCAGGAGATAGCGATTCGTTTTATGCGCGAACTTCCGCGCCTGAGAATACTGCTCGCGAAGGATATTCGCGCGGCTTACGAGGGCGATCCCGCGGCCAAGGGGTTTGACGAGATCATCTTCAGTTATCCCGGACTTTTTGCGATTTCGGTTTACCGGATAGCCCATGAGCTTTACAAGCAAGGCGTTTCATTAATCCCCCGAATCATGACAGAATACGCCCATAATATGACAGGAATTGACATTCATCCCGGTGCCCGGATTGGTGAGAGCTTTTTTATCGATCATGGAACCGGTGTGGTAATAGGTGAGACAACGGATATTGGCAATCGGGTGAGAATTTATCAGGGGGTCACGCTCGGTGCATTGTCTCTTCCAAAAGATGCCGTAGAAAAGCTGAGGAGCGAAAAACGCCATCCAACCATCGAAGATGATGTGATTATCTACGCAGGAGTAACCATATTAGGCGGAGAGGCTGTGATCGGCGCCCGTTCGGTAATCGGCGGGAATGTATGGATTACAGAGTCAGTGCCACCCGACACGAAAGTTTTTCTGAAGAAACCGGAACTGGTTTTTAAACCGTGAGCATGTCAAAAGTTTTCAAAGATATAACTGAAACCATAGGGTATACCCCCCTCGTGAAATTTAACCATATTA
>JAGSYM010000149.1 GCA_018262395.1 Nitrospirota bacterium
AAAATGAATGGACACCATTCAAGTAATAAAAGATGAAGACGTCGATACAGCCCTTCTCAAGAATATTCCGCTCAGTTTTGTAAAGAATAACCAGATCTTTCTTATCAGAAGATACGATTCAGAATTGGTTGGTGCTGTTGCAGATGAGAAGGGAGTTCTTGCGCTTGCAGAAGCCTCAAAGATGCTCGGCCTGAAACCAAAGGCCTTAAAGGCACCAGCAGGAGTCATCCTCGATGCAATCAATAGGTTCTACGGTCAGATGGGTTCTGCTGAAGAAGTGATGGATACCATATCCGGAGAAGATCTCTCATCCGTTGCCACAGAATTTGAAACTCCGAAGGACTTGCTGGAATTAACCGAGGAAGCCCCAATCATTCGCCTTCTGAATGCCCTTCTCTTGCAGGCAGTAAAGGAAAGGGCGAGTGACATTCACATTGAACCATATGAAAAAGAACTCGATGTCAGATTACGGGTCGATGGTGTCCTCCATAAGGTTTTGTCTCCGCCCAAGATTATTCAGGATGCCCTGATCAGCAGGATTAAGATCATGGCTCATCTTGATATCGCGGAAAAGAGGTTGCCTCAGGATGGCAGGATACGCCTGCTGCTCGGAGGCAGGGATATCGACATACGAGTCTCGGTTGTGCCGACATCCCATGGCGAACGTGCAGTCATGAGGCTGCTTGACAGAAAACAGGGACTGCTCGGTCTCTGGGAAGTGGGCTTCGGTAAAGATGATGAAAACAGACTTGATGAATACCTCAAAAGGCCTGACGGTATCATTCTGGTAACAGGTCCGACAGGGAGCGGAAAGACCACGACCCTCTATGCTGCCCTGAACAGGATTCATACTGAAGAAAAAAATATTATCACTGTAGAAGATCCCGTGGAATATCAGTTGAAGGGAATTGGCCAGATACACGTGAATCCCAAGATAGGGCTGACCTTTGCTTCCGGCCTGAGATCAATCCTGAGACAGGATCCCGATGTTATCATGGTCGGTGAGATCAGAGACCTTGAGACTGCGGAGATTGCGATGCAGGCTTCACTGACAGGACACCTTGTTTTAAGCACCCTTCATACCAATGATGCACCGAGCGCTCTTGTGCGGCTCATCGATATGGGCATCGAGCCGTTTCTTGTTGCATCTTCCCTGACGGTTGTTCTTGCACAAAGACTTGCCCGCATGATATGCCCTCACTGCAGGGAGTCATATGAAGCTTCGGCTGTAGAGAAATCATATTTCACTGGTGCATTTCTCCCCCCCACCCATCCCTCCCCCTCGAGGGGGGAGGGTAAGGGTGAGGGTGAGGGTGCTTCCTTACTCTTGTACCGTGGTAAAGGCTGTGCTCAATGTAAAGATAAGGGGTATCTTGGGAGAACAGGTATTTTTGAGCTCCTGGCGATTGACAATGAAATACGGCCCATGATCACTGACAAGATCGATTCACAAAGTATCAAGAATCATGCTATCTCACGAGGAATGAAAACCCTGAGGATGGATGGTCTGGAAAAAGTTGTTCAGGGGATTACGACTCTTGAAGAAGTTTTGCGGGTAACCCAGAAGGACTATGCCGATATTTCAGTATAGCGGGTACAACACTGATGGCTCAGAGGTTGCGGGAACTATTGAGGCGAACAGCCAGAAAGACGCGGTTCTGAGGCTTCAGGAGTCAGGACTCTATCCTAAAAAGGTACGGGAGAGCGTTTATCATGAGAAAGCAGGCCTGTTCCACAGGACCGATACAGACTTCCTCCCGTCCGTAACAAGACAACTATCTACTCTTCTTTCGTCAGGGGTTACCTTAATGGAAGCACTGACTGCGATTGCTGATGAGAACACTGGCTTCTGGAAAAATCTGCTAATAACGATAAAAGAGAAGGTGGCTGCAGGGACGAGTTTTTCGAAGGCACTGGAAGAATGCGACCATATCTTTCCCGAGTTCTATGTGAATATGGTTGCTGCGGGTGAGACAAGCGGGACCCTTGATAAAGTCCTTATCCGTTTGGCGGATTTTCTTGAGACCCAGACCAGTCTTAAATCAAAGGTTCGGACATCGATGGTATATCCGGTTTTTATGATCTGTGTCGGCTTCATCGTGCTCTCGTTCCTCTTTACGTTTGTCATACCGAAAATAACAAAGATCTTCAAAGATACAGAATCCGCGCTTCCTCTTCTTACTGTTGTTCTCATAGCGATAAGCGATATTTTTCAACACTACTGGTGGCTTTTGATAGGGTTGCTCCTGAGTGGAATATTCGGGTTCAGAAGACTGAAAGAAAAGAACAGACCGCTGATTGACAGGTTGATTCTTCGTCTGCCGGGGAAGATCATGCAGAGCCTGTATTATGCACGATTCACAAGAACATTAGGTTTTTTGCTCGAAGGAGGTCTGCCTGTTCTCAGGGCACTTGAACTCTCAGCAAAGTCTATCGGTAACACAATGCTCCAGAGCAAGGTTATCGAAGCTGCTCAAAGAGTCGCGGAAGGCGCAAGGCTCTCTGCTTCCCTTGAGGGTTTCCCCCCGGTTCTTCTCCAGCTTATTTCGACCGGGGAAAGGAGCGGGCAGCTTGTCGGGATACTGAAGAATGCTGCAGACTCTTACGAAGAGGAATTTTCACGACGGGTACAGAAAACCCTGGCGTTTCTGGAGCCGGCCATGATTCTTATCATGGGACTTATTGTCGGACTGATCGTCCTTGCAGTTCTGTTGCCGATATTCCAGTTGAATCAGTTGATAAAATAGTGGCGGAGGGGCCAAGGATCCGAGGATTCGAGGGTCCGAGTGAATTGGCTTTTACCCTTGAAAGATATGATCGATAGGGTCTGTTCAAAAACTTTTATTTTGTCATTGTCCGTTCGGAGCGTCTCCTCGCGGAGATCCGCATCGGACTTGACCCCCGTATGGGGTACGGGGCAGGCTCCCAATCCACGCTTCGACAGGCTCAGGGTGACAAATTGTCATGGTGAGCCCTTCTGCATGTGTCGTCCTGAGCTTGTCGAAGGGTGACACATTGCTCAGGACAAGCCTATCGAAGACTGGATTCCCCGATCCCTCCCAAAGGACGGCGGGCACGCAAGTCGGGGAATGACAGACTATATAATGAACAAATTATGGACAGATATCAGATACGGGAGGTATATATGAATAACAACAAAGGGTTTACGTTGCTCGAAATCATCGTGGTTGTTTTTATTTTGAGTCTACTGGCGGCTATCGTAGCCCCGAAGATAATAGGAAGAACGGACGATGCGCGTATCGCAGAAGCAAAAATCCAGATAAAAAATTTCGAAACTGCCCTTAAGCTCTTCAAACTCGACAATGCTTTCTACCCAAGCACAGAGCAGGGACTTGCAGCACTCATTGAAAAACCTTTTACAGGACAGGTTCCGGAGAGATACAGGGAAGGAGGATATCTTGAGCAGAGGAAAGTACCGGCCGACCCATGGGGTAATCCGTATATCTATATATCACCGGGAGTATACGGAGACTTTGATTTGATAAGCTACGGCGCTGACGGAAAAGAGGGCGGAGAGGGCAAAGACGCTGATATCAAGAGCTGGGATATCCAGTAAGAGAACACTAAAATGCAAAATAAAAACGAAAATTATTTAATCTAAAGATTGAATACTCATAAGACCATACCTAAGGTAATACTGCTAAAACTGGTCTGCCATGATAGCTTGTCCAGCATCTTTCTTCAGGAAGGATTCCGGTCAAGCCGGAATGACAGTCAATGTGGCTTTCCTTATACACTCCGGAGTAAGTTGGATACCTCCCCCAAAGGCCTTACCCTCCTTGAGCTGATTGTTGCATTGTTTCTGATTTCATTGATTACGGCTGTAGTATTGCCCTCATTTGCCGGGTTTGGTGAACGCAAACTCAAGTCCGAAGCACGTGAAGTCGCCTCGATCCTGAGATTTGTGCACGATAGCGCACTATCAAGAAAGGAAACATATTGGATAAAATTCGACCTTGATGGGAACGTGGTTGGATGGAAGGGACCCGAAGGAGAAAAGACCAAAAGGTTCGACAATATAACCAGCATAACGACACAATCGACAGGAACGGTCTCCAGAGGTGAGGTAACAATTTTCATTGAGCCTCTTGGTCTCAGGGAAAACATCTCTGTACATATGGGCACGGGGGATGAAAATATGACAATCACCATCAACCACCTGAGCGGGAAGGTGAAGATCAAAGAGGAATTATGAATTATGAAGGATGAGGGATGAAAGAAGAAAGAAGAAGGATGGGGGATGAATTGGGGAATAAGATTTTTCTTTTCATCCTTCATAATTCATCCTTCGGTCGCAACACTTCTTGCAAAAAATAAAATGGCTGATCTGGCAAAAAGTCCCGGGGAAAACAAAGGTTTCTTCGATTCACCATATGACAGGTATTCGTTTGAGACGTTTGTGAAAGACTCACCATATACAGGAATTGCCGAGATCGGTGTTGTTGTAAAATCAGGCAGTGAAGAGGTAACGTTGAATGAGTTTGT
>JAGSYM010000150.1 GCA_018262395.1 Nitrospirota bacterium
CGCTGCTTTCTGCGCTATGGACGTCGGATTGGACGTGGACTGACTTTGGATATTGGTCATGGCCTGAATAATCTGTTTCGGACCTGCTGCGTATCCGATTCTCCAACCGGTCATGGCGTAAGACTTGGACAGTCCGTTGACGACTATAGTTTTTTCTTTTATAGCATTATCTATTGACGCAATACTCACGTGTTCGAATCCGTCATATGTTAATTTTTCATAAATTTCGTCAGATACAACGTACATGTTGTATTTCAGAACTAATTCTGCAATCCTCTCGAGGCTCTTCCTGTCATAGGTAAGCCCCGTCGGATTGGATGGGGAATTCAAAATCAAGGCTTTTGTCTTCTCTGTAATATGTGCTTCCAGAACCTCTGGCTGAGCCTTGAAGAAATCAGCCTCAGTGGTTTTTACGAAAACCGGGGCAGCATCGTTCAGCAAAACTTGGTCAGGATATGAAACCCAGTAAGGCGATGGGATTAATACCTCATCACCGGCATTAAATAATGCCTGTGCAATGTTATACAAACTGTGTTTTGCTCCGCAGGACACAATGATTTCGTCCCGTGAGTAATGAAGATTATTGTCACTCTTTAACTTCTCAATAATCGCATCCTTTAACGGTTCAATGCCCCCCACCGGCGTATACTTTGTAAAACCTTCCCGGATAGCCCGTATCGCAGCTTCCTTGATATTCTCCGGAGTATCGAAATCGGGTTCTCCAACACCGAAATTAACAATGTCAACTCCGGCGGCCTTCATAGCCTTTGCCTTTGCATCCATCGCGAGTGTCGGCGACGGCTTGATCTTCCCAGACCTCTGAGACAGCATCGAACTGCCCTCCCCTACCGATTTATTTTTTTGCCTTGTTCCCAAAATTATTTAGAAGCTCCTCTGCCTGATACTTTTCCTGCTGAACTGTCAGGTCAAGACTGATGACCAATCCCGGGTGCTTCTGAAACTCACTGTCCCGCATGAGTTTTCCATGTCTTCCATGAGATTTCAGGACATCTCCCGCTGCTTTCTTGATCGCATTCCCAAAGACTTTTGTCACGTCTATCTTCCCCGGTTTGAATGTTACCGCCACCCCATTCCCGCCGATGTCCTCAGCGAAATGGGAAAGCTGCTTCATTTTTTCCATTGACTGATCCATCAAATTCCACGCTGAAAGACTCTTTTTCTGAAAGGCCCATGCATAGCCGATATGCTGAAGCATTTCATTATACTTACCCGTCACTTCTTTCTGCAGGACATCAAGGAAGCTTTCCGGCAGTTCCCGTTCTCCCCCGGGAGCACTCCTCGCCTGATCCGGACTCAATTTATCGAGTATCCTCTGAAACTTTTTTGCATGATAGGCGGATTCCCACGCTTCTCTCAGCAGGACACGTTTTATGTGAGGATCCTTCACCACGTCTGCCTGCCTGTTATAGTGGGGTATCAGTTTTTCTTCGTATTCTACATATGATTTGAAAATACTTGCCCTGTTCGTCGGATCATACGGATAAGGAGCAGGTTTAAAATTAAAGCTACCTCCCAGTTGACCAATGATCATACCCAGCCAGTGCATATGCCACATCTCTTCTCTTGACCTTGATATCAGACTTGCTCCAATAGGCGTATCCTCGCCTTCCATCCATCCATGAACGAGATATCGGATAATGGCAGCATGTTCATCAGCAAGATCCCTGTTCAGCATTTCTATGAGCTCACTCTTCTTCATGATAACCCCCTTTTTGATCCCAGAAAATGTTTCCTATTAATAATATGTAATCGGGTGAGTCGAGTCAAGAATACGTTGAGCACGATTTCTGAATTTATATATGATAGGTAAATATGGAGATTATATCTGAGCCCGGGTGGGAAGTTCTTTTTAACAACCTTCTGCAAAACAAAGGCACTGCTATGATCATAGGAGCAACTGATTCAGGCAAATCAACGCTCGCGAAATACCTCACAGTGAAGCTTGTATCACAGAACATGAACGTCTGCCTTATTGATTCTGATGTCGGTCAGTCATCTCTCGGTCTTCCCGGCACAATATGTTCGAAAGTATTCTCCACCGAAAGCGATCTAAAAGCTTACTCCTATGAGAAAATGTCCTTTATTGGTACGATAAACCCTGCAAAGAGAATATCTCTCATCATACATACCGTCGCAATGATTTCTGACACATGCAAAAGAGTATCAGATATTATGCTTATCGATACATCAGGGCTTGTTGCCGGAGAGATTGGAGAAAGACTGAAGATTGGCAAAATCAGAGATGTAAAGCCTGAACATATCATTGCTGTCCAGAGCCAGAATGAGCTTGAACATATCCTGAGTCTGATTCCAAATACACGTATTCATCGGATCATGGTGTCACAAAATATCAAGGCAAGGCCTCTTGCAACCCGCATTCAGTATAGGAAAAAGAAATATGACAATTATTTTCGCGAATCTGCAATGGACGAGTTTATCCTTTATTCGCGTGATACAACGTTTGTATATAACAGCAGAGCATTCAGCATGCGGGAGGGGATGTTTAAGAAGGGCACATTACTTGGCCTGAATCATGACAACGATACAATGGCATTAGGGATTCTTGGAGATATTTCAGACAACTCCATCACCTTCTCCTCACCTGTCAATTCAATAAGACAAATCGACAGAATTATTTTTGGTGATATAACACTATGAAAGAGATCGGCTCCGGACCTGCTATAATATTTCTGATTCAAATGATACTTGATATCCATAATTTCTCTGCTACTATCACACAGGAAATGTCATGATTCCTGAATCCCGAAAAAGGAATGACAGCAGATATCCATACGTGTTTGAGCATCATTAAAATGACAATTTCAGAATGGTTAGATGAGAAGGACGCAGAAGGCGTTGATGTATCACAAATAGTATTGCCTGAAGACCTTTCCTACGACGAAGACCCAGACGAGACTATTTATTTTGAAGAAATTAATCCCTGCGGCTTTCTCTGCAAAGAGAATCACCCATTTGCTACTGTCGAGCGTTTTGGACACTGGTATCTTTGCCGAGGTCAGGACAAGAAAGCTGGACTTCATGCTTCAGGAATGGAGTGGAGATTATTGACAAAAGATAAAGACTTCGCTATCCAGACAGCAAAAGCCCACATAGAATAGTCAATTCTCCGCGGCACGCTGGAAATTTCATTTTTAGTCAAGCCCCGTATTTCTATTACAAGAATACGGGTAGTCTCTGTCATCTTGGAGCAACTGCAACCTCAGATTGAAGCTTAAATGAAGGAAACGCTTTCCAGCATATTTAACCTTCCATGGTACATTCCTGAATTCAACACGATTAAAACCTGATATAATCATGCATGTTACAGGAATGTATCTCAACCAAAAATAAAACACCGAACACAATTCTTGGAGTTATAGGTAGTCCCCGGAAAAAGGGGAATACCCACATTTTAGTCTCCAGAATACTTGATGGAGCAAAAGCTGAAGGTGCTGATACAGAGACACTGTTTCTCAGTGACCTTGATATCCATGAGTGTGATGGTTGTTATAGCTGTTGGAAAGGCAGGAATTGCAGTAAAAAAGATGATATGAATGCCATATATCCAAAAATTATTCAAAGTGACATAATCATCTTTGGGACACCAGTATATTGGTATGGACCTACTGCTTTGATGAAATGTTTCATAGACCGTTTTGTTTACTTCAACTGTCCAGAGAACAGAGCAAAAATAAAGGGCAAATCTGCAGTTTTGGCTATTCCTTTTGAAGAGGATAACATCAAAACAGCTGATCTTCTTATCAGATTCTTTGTAAAGAGCCTCGCATACCTTGAAATGAAAATTATAGCGAAAATTTTATCCCCCGGCGTCAGTGCAAGAGGAGACATATTGAAGAAAGAAGAACTCTTAAGACGGGGCTTTCAATTAGGGAAAAGAATATCAAAGCTCAGAAGATGACATACCGTTTTTCAAGAACTCCCCCCGAGTCATCCTTCCTGTAAGGTGCTCCTTTCAAACCTGCTAAAATATTGAGGACTATAACTACAAATTCATGAAAAATACGGAAAGCATACAAAAGAAAATATTCTTTCTGACGATTTTCGGCATAGCCATGGGATTCCTTGAATCGGTAGTGGTTGTCTATCTTAGACAATTATACTACCCGGAAGGGTTTGGATTCCCTTTAAAGGCAGCTATTGGGGTAGGTTTCTTCCTTGAATATTTGAGGGAGATTGCAACTATTGTTATTCTTCTGACTGTGAGCATTCTTGCTGGGAGAATGACCTACGAAAGGTTCTCATACTTTTTGTATTGTTTTGGTGTAT
>JAGSYM010000151.1 GCA_018262395.1 Nitrospirota bacterium
TTGAGAGGTGTTCTTCAATAAGTTTCTTTTCCTCAGCGGTCATTATCCCGTCAAGGTATGTTGATAGTTGATCATTGCAATGAGCGCAGTTTATCATAAGTCACCGATGACCTTTTTCATCTTCAGACAATCTTTCAGGGCGTCACGTGCCCTGGAAAGACGGGATTTTACTGTCCCGCCGGGTATTTTCAGAATAAGACCTATTTCGTCATAAGAAAATTCCTCTATGTCCCGCAGGACCAGTACGTCACGTTGATCTTTATCGAGACCACCGATACATTCCTGTACCTTTTGCTGTACCTCTTTTTGTTCAAGTTGTTCTATAGCCGAGGCTTCCTGTGCCGGAGGATCGTGAGTGAGTTGGCCGGATTCGGTGTCTACAGGATCATCAATGGAAACAATTTCATGGTATGAGCGGGCTTGTGTCTGCCTCATGCGGTTTTTTGCATGGTTAATCGTGATGCCCGTGAGCCAGGTGGAGAACTTTGAGTTCCCCTTGAATTTTTTAATTGCCCGATAAGCCGAGAGAAATGCCTCCTGAACAACCTCGCAGGCGTCATCATAGTCACCGGTTATTCTATAAACAATGTTGAGCATCTTTTTCTGGTGCCTCTTTACAAGAACTTCAAAGGCGTCAATATCGCCTTTCTGACATCGGGATACAAACTCCGCATCATCATCCACCAGGACCCGGTCCTTCTCATCCATTATATGAGACACTTCAGCCAATAGAATTGTTCCCCGCGCCGATAGAATCATTGAGACCGTTTAAGGATCCTTTATGCTTTGTAAATAAGCAAAAAAAGCGAATTAACCATGGAATTCTTTCTCTCAATCGATTCTACGTCTTTATTACTTCAAGTTCATTTTTACTGCAACGCGGTTTATTTTGCAATGGAAAAATATTCAATCTTAATCCCTATCTCCCAATTTGTTTCCCCTGTCTTAAGTTTCTTCTTGTCTCATTCTCCAGGTTTTTTGTATGATATATGTAAATAAGGGCAGGTGAAACATGAAACTGAAAGACAAAGTTGCTATAGTCACAGCAGGTGCAGGCGCCGGGATTGGCCAGGCAACGGCACGTATGATGGCACGGGAAGGAGCACGGGTTATTGTCACCGACATGCACAAAGAGCGCACGGGCATTGTCGCGAAGGCGATTCATGATGAATATGGTGTAGAGACGATGGGTATTCAATGTGACGTAACCAGGCTCGATGAGGTAAAAGATGTGGTGAGAGCAACGCTCGAGAGATTCGGGAGTATCGATATTCTTTTCAATAATGCCGGGACCAATCGCCCCGCCCGGATTGTTGATATGAGCGACGAAACCTGGGAGCTTGTTATCAACACATCATTGAAGGGTACTTTTTATTTCTCACGGGAGGTATTGCCGGCTATGATGAAACAGAAGAGCGGTCGTATTATCAATGTTACCTCTGTTGCCGGTTTCAGAGGGCTGGATGGTGGTCACGCCCACTATGCCGCGGCGAAAGCAGGCGTCATGGCCTTTACGCGATGCCTTGCAATGGAAGCTGCTCCGCACCGCATTACAGCCAACACGATTGCGCCGAGTTTCATCTTTAATGAGTTTATACCCGGTCTTTACCCGCAGGAAGAAATTGAAAGGATGTATGCCGAAATACCCTACCCGCGGAAAGGAACACCCGAAGACATCGCCAATACGGTACTTTTCCTTGTTTCTGATGAAGGTGAATATATAACGGGCCAGACAATCTGTGTGACCGGTGGAAGTTGGATGAGATAATAGGAAATATATCGTGAATGAGGAGGCAGTGTGATTGCAAAACTGAAAGCCGATGATCTTTACAAACGCTGTGATCCGAAAACATTTTCTTTCAATACCACGGAAGATATCACTCAACTCTCAGGCTTGATTGGCCAGGAAAAGGCGCTCAAATCGCTTGATTTTGGTCTCGGCATGGACAGCGACGGATTCAACATCTTTGCCATCGGTGAGAGCGGCACCGGCAAGATGACCACCATTATGTCCATGCTTACTGAGAAAGCGGCGCAGGAAAGTGCTCCGGCCGACTGGTGCTATGTCTATAATTTTAAAGATCCTGACGTCTCTACTGCTCTTTCTTTTCCTCCGGGGAAAAGCGTTGTTTTTCAGAAAGAGATGGATGAGCTTATCAAGGTTTTAAGGCTTGAAATACCGAAGGCCTTTGAATCCAAGGAGTATGAGACACAGAAGAATAAAGTCCTTGATGAATTCCAGCAAAAACAATCTGAATACCTTTCCCGGCTTGACGAGGAGGCGAAGGGAAAGGGTTTTACCGTCAAGAGGAACGCCACGGGTATACTCATTGTCCCTATTAAAGAAAACGGTGAATTGTTCACCAAGGAAGAATTTGACGTCCTTGATGAAAAGACACGAAAAAAGATGGAAGAGACGGGGCGCCTCTTCCAGGAAAAGCTCAATGATGTGGCGAGAATCCTCCGTGAAGCGGAGAAGATTGTCAGGGACATGCTGGTCAGGCTTGATAAAATGGTCGTACTCGATATTATTGGCCCCCTTATTGAAGCCCTGAGGAAAAAATATAAAGATCAGGAAAAGGCGCTCCGCTATCTTGAGGATGTGAGAGAAGAGATGCTTACACACCTCGATGATTTTAAGATAACCGAAGAACCTCCGTCCCCCTTTCCTTTTTTAAAAGCGCCGAAAACGGAAACCTCCTTCGCGAAATACTCCGTCAATGTCATCGTCAATAACGGGAACCGGCAGGGTACCCCCGTAATATACGAAAGCAATCCCACCTACCTCAATCTCTTTGGCCGCATGGAGTATAAGGTGCAATACGGCATGGCGGTGACGGACTTTACCATGATAAAAGCAGGGTCACTGCATAAAGCCAACGGCGGCTATCTTGTTGTTGACGCCATGGAACTTCTGAAAAATCAATTTTCCTATGATGCCTTGAAAAGGGCCATGAAAACAAAAGAGATAAAGATTGAAGACGTTTTGGAGCAATACAGGCTTATCAGCACCGCGGGATTGAAACCGGAAGCCATACCGCTTCACGCGAAGATTGTTATCATCGGGAGCCCTTATTTTTATTATATCCTCCACAGCTATGACGAGGAATCACGGCGATTGTTCAAGGTAAAAGCTGATTTTGACAGCAAGATGGAACGCACAGCAGAGAACGTGGAAAAATATGCCATGTATATCGCCCGGTGTCAGAAAGAAGAGAATCTGCTTCCCTTTGACAGAAGCGGTATTGCGAGGATCGTTGAATTCGGATCACGTTTTGCCGATGACCAGGACAAGCTCTCAACGAGGCTCAGCGAGGTCGCGGACCTGATCCGCGAATCACATTATTGGGCCAAAAAAGAAAAAAGCAAGGTTGTGAAGGGTGAACATGTTTCAAAGGCAGTCGATGAGAAAATTTTCAGGGTAAACAGGGTTGAAGAACGCCTGCGGGAAATGATGCTCGAAGACACGCTCATTGTGGACACATCAGGCGAAAAGGTGGGACAGGTTAACGGGCTTGCTGTTCTTGATATGGGCGATTACAGCTTCGGAAAGCCATCGAGGATTACTGCAAAGACCTATACCGGGCGCGCTGGTATCGTCAATATTGAACGTGAAACAAAGATGAGCGGCAAAATCCACGAGAAGGCAATCCTTATCATAACGAGCTATCTGGGCAGTAAATACGCCCAGAAAAAGCCCATCAGCCTTTCCGCGTCGATCACATTCGAACAGCTCTACGATATGGTTGAGGGCGATAGCGCTACCTGTGCTGAGCTGTACGCCCTTTTGAGCAGTATCTCCGGTGTACCTCTCAAACAAAGCTTTGCAGTTACCGGTTCCATGGATCAGAACGGCGAGGTACAGCCCATCGGAGGGGTAAATCAGAAGATTGAAGGATTTTATCAGCTCTGCAAAATGAGGGGTCTCGACAAGACACAGGGTATTATCATCCCGAAAAGAAACAAAAAAAATCTCGTACTTAATAATGAAGTTGTTAACGCGGTCAAAAAGGGTCTCTTCTCCATTTATACCATTGATCGCATGGAAGAAGGTCTTGAGATATTGGCAGGTCTGAAGGCCGGTGAGACAGGGAAAGACGGTACATACCCCGAAGGCACCATCAACTGTCTCGTCGAAAAGCGGCTCACCGAAATTTCAGAGGCTCTCGAAAAGAAGAAAGACAAAGAAAAAGAAAATGGTGAGGGGGAAGAGAAAAGGACAAAAGACGACTAGCGCATTCGATATCAATTATTATTTATTATCCCGTCTAATTTCTATTGACGCTGTATATTGTCCCGGGAAGGA
>JAGSYM010000152.1 GCA_018262395.1 Nitrospirota bacterium
CTGCCCGTGGAAAATGACATCACAAAGCGGGTATGGGGAGGTAATACCTGTTGGCCAGTCTGCCACTGGAGTCTGCCAGTCATGCGAAGATGAAGAAGAAGTTTAGCATCATTATCAAGGGTTATCTCCAGGGTCTTACCGTGACGGGCCACAGAGACAACTTCCTTCCCGACCAGCCCAACCACAGACCCAAGTTTGTAATCACGTATTTCAACGCAGAGGATTTGTTCATGGAGAATCACCGTCTTCAATTGGCGACACAAAGTTTCTACTTCTGGAAGCTCGGGCATATACCTTCTCTAATCAAGAATTTGCTGCATTTTAATGGCTAGTCTTAACATGTCAAGAAAAATAAATTTTTATCGAGAAAATTATTGACAAGCATATATAAAAAGAGTACAGCGAAAAATATATCGCCTGGATCGAGAAAGGGGAAAAGTTACTACTATTCCTGCATAAAAAGGAGGATAACATTATGGAAAGCGAGGCCCTATTCACCGAGGAGGCGGAACCTCCTGGTAATTTAGAAGGTCTTGTTGGCATTGAAAATTACGCAAACGATATTTCAACTTCATATAAATATAATACCCTCCTTGCCCCTTCAGTCGTTCAGACAAAAGGGGTCTCGTATGTTTTTCGTTTTAAAGAAAGCCCCCGATCACGGGCTTTCCGAAAGCGTTTCTATCCTGAAATAACATCTCTTGAGTGGGGCAGCTGGCACTGGCAATACAGCAACCGTATAACAGATGTCCGTACACTCTCACAATTCATATGGCTTTCAGATGACGAACGGGATGCCATGGACAATCAGGCAAAATCACTGCCTATGGCAATTACACCCTATTACGCAAGCCTTCTTGATGAATTTGACCCGAATCACCCGTTGCGGCGTATGGTGGTACCCGTAACCAATGAATGCTATCGTACCGCTGTGGAAGCCGACGATCCTTTAGAAGAAGAACATGACAGTCCCGTTCCGGGTATTGTACATCGCTACCCGGATCGCGTACTTTTCCTTGTCACAGATACCTGCTCAACGTACTGCCGGTATTGCACGCGCTCACGCATGATCGGCAGCCAGGGAAAGTGTCTGTCAAATAAAGACCTATGGGAGGGCGCCATCGCTTATATTACTGCGAACACTCAGATTCGCGATGTACTGTTATCCGGTGGAGATCCTTTGACACTTTCTGATGAGAGGCTGGAATGGCTTTTAACCCAGTTAAGAAAAATCCCTCACATAGAAATTCTGCGCATTGGAACCAAAGTCCCCGTTGTGATGCCACAGAGGATAACGCCAAAACTAACCTGTATCTTAAAGCGGTTTCACCCCGTATGGATGAGCATCCACGCAAACCATCCGGATGAATTAACAACAGAAATGAATCAGGCTTGCATTCGCCTTGCCAATGCCGGAATTCCGCTTGGCAGCCAGACGGTTCTGCTCAACAAGATAAATGACAATGTGGAAACCATGAAACAGCTGTTTCTCGGCCTGCTTAAAATGAGAGTCAAACCGTATTATCTTTACCAGTGTGATCCGATTCCTGGATCATCTCATTTTCGTACACCGGTGCAAGCAGGACTTGATATTATTGAAGGCTTGCGCGGCCATACAACTGGCTATGCAGTACCGACCTACGTTATCGATGCCCCCGGTGGGGGCGGCAAAATTCCCCTCCTCCCGGAATACGTTATCGGTCATGACGGCGGTGATCTGGTGCTGCGGAACTATGCGGGAAACACCTACCGCTATCCGGACTGCCCTCTATCTCAGGAAGAAACCGCTAAGGCAACACTGTGAAGACCGGGCTCACATACGACCTTCGCGATGATTATCTTGCCGAAGGGTATTCTGCCGAAGAAACCCTGGAATTTGACCGAAAAGACACGATTGATGCGATTGAGCAGACGTTACAGGATTTAGGTTACCTGACCGATCGAATCGGCAACATTAAGTCTCTTGTCAGAAGGCTCGCTTCCGGTGACAGATGGGACATCGTCTTTAACATTGCAGAAGGAATGGCGGGCATTGGTAGGGAAGCCCAGGTACCTGCCATTCTTGACGCCTATTGCATCCCCTACACATTTTCTGATCCGCTTATTCTAACGCTTACCCTCCACAAAGGCATGACCAAACGCGTTATTCGTGACCTCGGCATACCGACTCCGGATTTTACCGTTATAGAAACTGACGGCGACATAGAGAATATTACTATGCCCTTTCCTCTTTTCGCCAAGCCTGTGGCCGAAGGCACCAGCAAGGGTATTACTGCTGCTTCAAAGATTACATCGCTGGAGGACCTCTTCCATGTATGTCAAACACTGTTAACCACATTCCGCCAACCTGTTATTGTTGAGCGTTTCCTTCCCGGCCGGGAGTTTACAATAGGCATTGTCGGTACGGGAATGGACGCCTTCGCACTCGGGGTTATGGAAGTGCATCTGAAAAAAAATGCCGAGAAAGATGTATATTCCTCAATAAACAAAGAGAACTGCGAGGAACTTGTAGAATACCGTCTGGTAAATGATCCCATGGCTGACAGGGCTCAGGAAATGGCCCTTGCGGCATGGCGGGCTCTCGGATGCAGGGACGCAGGCAGGGTTGACCTCCGTGCCGATGTGGAGGGAACACCGAATTTTTTGGAAGTTAACCCATTAGCGGGATTGCATCCGGAGCATTCAGACCTGCCCATAATCTGCAACCTTGCCGGTATTTCCTATCGCACGCTCATCACAATGATTATGGATTCCGCGTTACAGCGTTTGCAGGAAAAGCATGTGTATTCTCATTCAGCCGGATCACCCCTTCTCCAACATCCGTTTTTTCCCTTTTCCAAATGTAACATTGATTCACCACGCTGATATGCGATGCATGAAAGCAGTTGTACTGCACAGTGAAATTCAGGAAGAAGCAGGCAGGGATGAGAAAGATGTTCTTGTTCAGGCTGAAGTTGTATCCTCCGCCCTCTCCGATCTGGGATATAAACCAGTCATCATTCCCCTCTCCCTGAATATCGTGCAGACCACCGAACTGCTCAAGGAAATCCAGCCCGCCTTCGTTTTCAACCTCGTGGAAACAATGGCAGGCCAGGGCAGCCTGATTCACATTGCCCCGTCCATTATGGATTTTTTAAGATTACCGTACACCGGTGCAGGGACGGAAGCCACATTCCTTACCTCAAACAAAGTTCTTGCCAAGAAATGCCTTAACACAGCGAACATTGCTACCCCTTCGTTTTTTTTACCCCATGCGGATTGCGAATATTCATTTGTCGCAGACACCTATATCATCAAATCCGTATGGGAACATGCCTCCACATGGCTGGATGAGAATTCTATCATATCTGCTGGAAACCTGCATACCCTCCGTCAGGCTATCCTGGCACAACAGGAAAAGCTTGGTGTAATGTGTTTTGCGGAGACCTTTGTTGAGGGAAGGGAATTCAATCTCTCGCTTCTTGCGGGAGACGAGGGACCAGAGGCACTCCCCCCTGCTGAAATTCGCTTTGACGATTTCCCGCCGGGCAAGTTCAGAGTGGTAGACTATCGTTCCAAATGGGTGGAAGACTCCTTTGAATATCATCATACGCCACGGTGTTTTGATTTTCCGAAGGAGGATGAACAGTTACTGCAAGACTTAACCCTCAGTGCCCTGCAGTGCTGGCGTGTTTTCGGCCTGCGCGGATACGCACGAGTCGATTTCAGGGTCGATAAAAGGGGCCAGTTCTGGGTGCTGGAGGTAAATACAAATCCATGCCTGTCTCCGGACGGAGGGTTTTATGCCGCAGTGGAGAGATCCGGTTTGACCTTTACCAGGGCTATTGAACGGATTATAAAAGATATGCAATGAAGATCATCTCCAAAAAGGTGCTGTCTTCTTCAGGATTCAAGATGTCGAAGATTCGAGTGAATCTTGGAAAATAAACACTTGGAACCTTGAAACCTTGACCCTTTTTTGCATCCAAAAGGGATAAGAACCAAAATTATGGAAATCACATACCGTCAGAAGGTGAAAACCTCTGACAAGGATCAGATTCGACAATTAGTGCAGTCCTCCGGGTTTTTCTCGCCCGAAGAAATCCGTATTGCCGTCGAGCTTATTGAAGAAAGGCTGTCTCACGGTATCCCGAGCGGCTACTTCTTCCTGTTCGCAGAATCAGAAGGCAATATAGTAGGCTATACCTGTTTTGGGCCAATTCCGGCCACCATGTACAGCTATGACCTCTATTGGATTGTTGTCCATAACAATTTTCGCCGATCCGGTATCGGGAAAAAGCTGCTGGCACAGAC
>JAGSYM010000153.1 GCA_018262395.1 Nitrospirota bacterium
TCTTTCAACCGCGACCGCTGTTAAGTCGACGAGGCGTAACAGCAAGTCAAGATCTTCTTTTCTGAAAGGCTCGCCGGTGGTTTTATTAACAAATTCAATCACACCGAGCACCTGGTTATTAATTTTCATCGGTACGCAGATAAGCGATTTTGTTTTGAAATGAATGGCCTTATCTACCTTTCCCATAAATCGTTCATCTTTTGACACATCCGGAACTACAAGCGGGATGCCTTCTCGTGCAACCCAACCGGCGATGCCTTCGCCCAATTTCAGCCTGAATTTCTGCATCTCTCTGGTTTTTCGTGTATTTGTTTTTTCAAATACCAGTTCTCCAGTCTCCTGATCCACTAAGAGCACAGACCATGCTTCAGCTTTGATCAGTTCTTTGAGTTTTTCCATGATTCTGATAAGAATTTCACTCAACTCCAGAGATGAAGCAAGGTCACTACCCACTTGCTCGAAAAAGGCCAGTTCGCTTTGTGTTGCTGCCAGATCTCTTTTTAATCTGTTGGTTTCCGCGAAAAGATTATTTTCTTTGAGCAGCCTTTTCATGAAGTACAGGAGTTCGTTTACACCGGGTTTATAGAGCGGATAAACCATGGATTCTTTCAGCCAGGGAGTGAACCCTCTGAATGAAGGGGTGTCAGAAGTGACGATTTTGGGGATTGTCTTTGATAGCCGCAGAAATGTTTTGAATGAAGGTTCGCTGCTTAGTTTTTTATCCGCGATCAGCAGGTCTATCTTCTCGGGTAAGACCTGGATAACTTTGTCAAGCGAATCGAACGTGTTGATAATATATCCAAATGATGCAAGAGCATCCTCATACTCGACCTTGATTGCACTTCTGCCTATGAGCAGAACCTTAGGCATTAGTTCCGCAGCATTTCTTGAACTTCCGCCCGCTGCCGCACGGACATGGATCATTCCTTCCGACTTTTTTTGCACGCCTTACCATTTGGACCGATGTTCCTTCCCCCCTGTTATAGCTGACGGGTCTCTGCTGCACAGGTTCTTTACGAACCGTCTCTTTTGTTTGTACCTGAATTTTGAAAAGCCTTGTCACAATCTCTGTTGATATCCGTGAGGTCATTTCTGCAAAGACGTTGAATGCTTCTTTCTTATACTCGACTAACGGGTCCTTCTGACCGTACCCTCTCAAGCCAATCCCCTCTTTGAGATGATCCATTGCGAGCAGATGATCTTTCCACTGTGCATCAATAACTTGCAGCATGATAACTTTTTCGAGATATCTCATGAGGTCACTACTGATTTCAGATTCCTTCTGTTCATATGCGTGCGTGACTGCATCTGTTAAAAACGCTCTGAATGGTTCACGGTTATCCGGGGAGAGTTCCGGTGAAATAGAAAATACTCCGTAGAGTGCATCCTTCATGCCTCTCAAGTCCCATTCATCCACATGTTTTTCTTCAGGGCAATAAATGAGGAGTAATTCATCAACAACCTCTTCAATCATGCCGAATAAACGGTCTTTCAGATCAGTTCCCTGAAGGATTTCTTTTCTGAATGAGTAAACTTCAGACCTCTGTTTATTCATGACATCGTCATACTCGATGAGGTGCTTCCTGATATCAAAGTTATGAGCCTCGACTCGTTTCTGTGCATTCTCAATAGCTCTTGTCACCATCTTATTCTCTATCGGCATGTCTTCATCCATGCCGAGCTTTTCCATGAGTCCGGAAATCCTGTCTGATCCAAAGATTCTCATGAGATCATCTTCCAGTGATAGGTAAAAGCGGGATGAACCGGGGTCACCCTGTCTTCCGGAACGGCCTCTGAGCTGATTGTCGATGCGTCGTGCTTCATGTCTTTCCGTGCCGAGGATATGAAACCCTCCTGCTGAGAGAACATTTTCGCGATCTGTCGCGCAGATTTCCACAGCTTTTGCAAGAGCCTTTGACCAGTCGTCATCGGTATATTCTTTTTTCTCACGGAGAATATCCCGTGCAAGCCCTTCAGGGTTTCCACCGAGAATGATGTCAGTTCCTCTTCCGGCCATATTCGTAGCGATCGTTACAGCACCTTTTCTTCCTGCCTGGGCAATTATTTCAGCTTCTTTCTCATGATATTTTGCATTCAGAACAGAATGGGCTATACCTCTCTTCTTCAGAAGCTGACTCAATATTTCAGATTTTTCGATAGATATGGTTCCGACAAGAATCGGCTGCCCCTTTGCATGGAGTTCTTCAATTTCCTTCAGAACAGCATTGAACTTCCCTGTTTCTGATTTATAAACGAAATCCGGATGATCAAGTCTGATCATCGGCTTGTTCGTCGGAACAACAACCACCTCGAGATTGTAAATCTTGGCGAACTCCTCAGCTTCTGTATCGGCAGTCCCTGTCATACCTGCGAGTTTCTCATACATCCTGAAGTAGTTCTGGAATGTGATAGTTGCGAGTGTCTGATTTTCACTCTCAATTTTGACACCTTCTTTTGCCTCAACTGCCTGGTGGAGGCCATCGGACCAGCGCCGGCCCGGCATAAGCCTCCCGGTAAATTCATCAACGATTATTACCTCATTATCCTTTACAACATAATCCACATCTTTTTTGAAGAGTGAATGGGCTTTCAGTGCCTGGAGCACATGATGAACAAGATCGATGTTTGATGGATCATAAAGGTTTCCGGCGCCGAGAAGTCTTTCTACCTTGATATTTCCCTCTTCTGTGAGAATGGCAGTTTTTGCTTTTTCATCGATTGTATAATCTTCATTCTGAAGGAGCCTGGGGATAATCTTATCTATTTTGTAATATTTGTCGGTTGATTCCTCGGATGGACCAGATATGATCAGCGGTGTTCTTGCCTCATCAATGAGAATACTGTCAACTTCATCAACGATCGCGTAGTTTAATTGTCTCTGACAATAATCAGTGATATCGTATTTCATGTTATCCCTCAGATAATCGAAGCCGAACTCATTATTCGTCCCATAGGTAATATCAGCTGCATAGGCTTCCTGCCTCGAACATGGCCTGAGGAAATCAAGTCGCTTATCCGTTGAAAAATATGCCGAATCATACAGTAATGAAATATCGTGCTGTATCACACCAACTGATAACCCAAGAAAATCATATATGGGCCCCATCCACTGGGTATCCCTTTTGGCCAGATAATCATTAACCGTAACAATATGAACCCCTTTGCCTTCGAGCGCATTCAGAAAGACGGGTAGGGTGGCAACAAGGGTCTTGCCCTCCCCAGTCTTCATTTCAGCAATCTTTCCCTCATGGAGTGCTATACCACCGAGAACCTGAACATCAAAATGCCTCATATTCAGCCTGCGTTTGGATACCTCACGTACTACTGAAAACGCTTCGGGAAGCAGGTCATCAAGAGATTCACCAGATTCAAGCCTCTTTCTGAACTCCGAAGGCTTGTCCTTTAACTGGCTATCTGAAAGACCAACTATCGCAGATTCAAAATCGTTTACCTTTTCTACCAAGGGCCATAACCGCTTGAGTTCACGCTCATTTTTCGTACCAAACATTTTGCTGAGTATTGTGCCAATCATAGGTTATATAATAGATTACAGGTGCTAATATTGCAAGAAAGTGACAGGAATCACACGAGACATGGTCGTGAATTACTGCCTGGCGGCTGTTGACTCCAAGGCCTTGTGAGTTCTATTGATATATGACGGATTTTTGAAATGCTTAAGAGAGTATACATACATACGTTTGGATGTCAGATGAATGTTCATGATTCCGAGAAGATGTACGGAGTATTACTCCAAAGCGGATACCAGCGGACTGAAAGTCCTTATGCGGCCGATTTGATTATACTCAACACGTGCAGTATCAGGCAGAAGGCAGAGCAGAAATTTTACAGTGAACTTGGGAGATTGAAATCGTATAAGAAGAGAAAGCCTGACATCAAGATTGCAATTGCGGGGTGTATTGCCCAGCAGGAAGGTAAGAATCTCTTCAAAAAAAACCCGTACGTCGATTATGTATTTGGACCGCAGAATATTCACATACTCCGCTCTATAGGGGGAAAGAGTCGGCCATACGCAGCTCTGGAGGACAATCCTAACATAGTACCGCAAGACCTTCCGGCCGATAGAGATGATGGGATAAAAGCATGGATAAGTATCATGTATGGTTGTAATAATTTTTGCAGCTATTGTGTGGTTCCTTATACGAGAGGGCGCGAACGTTCGAGGCCAAGCGAAAACATTTTTGCAGAAGTCTCTGAACTTGCAGAAAAAGGCTATAAGGAAATAACCCTCCTTGGACAGAACGTAAATTCATATGCCAGTGATGTTGATTT
>JAGSYM010000154.1 GCA_018262395.1 Nitrospirota bacterium
ATGAATTATGAAGGATGAGGGATGAAAGGAGAAAGAAGAAGGATGGGGGATGAATTGGGGAATAAGATTTTTCTTTTCATCCTTCATAATTCATCCTTCATAATTCGGAGGAATTGTGGTTTCACTCTTATCGAAGTCCTTGTCTCTGTTGCAATTCTGTCTGTAGTCCTTGCAGCGGTTTACAGTACGTTTTTCTTAGCCCAGAAAGCAGTTGATGGCATGGATGAATCTCTGGTGAAACTCCAGGAGGCGAGAAGGGCTCTTGATATCCTGAGATGTGAACTGGATTCTTCTTTTTTCACTGAAGCGGATGCGAATACTTTGCTGCAGATAAAGGACAGGGATTCATACGGGAAAAGTGCATCTGAACTGACTTTCACAACCTTTTCCGTCTTGCAGCCCGGCCTTTCAAAAGTTTCTTATTATACAGAAGAGCATGGCGGCAGTCTGAATCTCTTCAAGAAAATAGAGGCTCCCCGGACACAGGAGAAAACAGAAGGCGTAGAGCTTATCGAAAATCTGGATGCTTTTAGCATAGAGGCGAAATATCATGACCAGTGGGTCAAAACGTGGGATGCTGATGTGAATGGAAATACTCCCGAGGAAATAAGAATCAGCCTTGCGATTAGACTTAAAGACAGAACAATAACCCTTTCTGATATTGCAAAACCGAGAATTGATAAACCGATATGATACATTCTGTGAAAGATGAAGGATGAACAATAGTAAGTAGAAAGATGAAAGATAAAAGATGAAGGATCAGCATGGTATGGCATTGGTTGTTACACTCTTGGTGTTAGTTCTCATTACCGCCCTGGTGGTTGAATTCTCTTACGGTGTATATACCGGCACAAGCAATCTTTATAACTGGCGTGATTCACAGAGACTTTCACTTATGGCGAAGTCCGGGGTGCATGTATCGGCCCGTTTTTTGTCAGAAAAGCTTAAACATGAAACATACTCATATCCCGGTTTCTTTGAATTCCCGGTCGAGAATCCCTTTGATGATTTTAAAGGCATGCTCGCAATACGCATAGAGGATGAAAATGCAAAATTTAATCTGAATGCGATCGTCTATCCGAACGGGAAAACCAAGAACGAATCTGCCTATAATGCATTTAAAAGACTTCTTACAATCCTTGGACTGGATGAGAGGATCGCAGACCGTCTGGTGGATTGGATTGATCTGGACAGCGTTTCTGAACTCACGGATTCGGAACGGGAAGCAAAAAACTTGCCCCTCCACAGTGTTGATGAATTGCTTCTCATACCCGGACTGACGAAGAATGACTATACTGCATTATTACCGTATGTAACGGTCTATGGCACCAGAGATAACGTTTCTATTAATATTAACGGAGCTGAAAAACCTGTCCTCAGGTGTCTTTCAGAGAAAATTACTGATGAACTTGCACAGAGGGTGATCGATTTCCGGAAGAACAATCCTTTCCAGGAGACAAGCGACCTTTCGAAAGTCGCGGGCTTCGAAAGGGATACAGGGATACCACCTGGTGTGATTACGGTAAAAGGAGAAAACTTTTCAATAATATCAGCAGCCGACTCCGGAGGTGTCAAACGGATTATCGAAACAGTCCTGAATCTCAAAAATGCAGAAATTAAATACTGGAAGGAATATTAATGAGCCGAATCTGTTTTGTTGATATTAAAGAGCAGGAAGCAGGCAAATACACCTTTGAGGTTCGGGGAAACAGTTACGAAATAAAAGAGCAGAAAGAATTCCCTTTATCTGATTCCCATGACTTGCCTGCTGATGCTGTATCAGACAACATGGAAACGGTATATCTCAGTCTGCCTCTTAGCAGCCTTAATTTCAGAGTTCTTGATCTGCCATTTTCTGATAAGGAACGCGTACGGGAAGTTCTTCCCTTTGAACTTGACGGGATGATTTTGGGTGGTGCAGACGGAGCGATCTTCGATGCTGTAACTGTCGGGAAAACCGAAAACACGTATCAGGTTCTCGCAGTCTACATAGAAAAAAATCGTCTCAGGGACATTCTCGCGAAACTGAGAGTGCATGGGATAGATCCGGTCTGCATAACGTCTCTTGAACTGAAGCATGCCCTGATGGAGTTTTCGTTATCGAAACTTGTCCCCCCAGTATTCATAAGCAAGGAGGAAAGGATACCCCTTGCCATAGAGGAAATGAAAAAACCGACGGTGAATTTACGGCGGGACGAATTTTCCTATACCCGTGACGTTGAAAAGACAAGAAAATCGCTGAAGGTAACAGCGGTATTTATTATCATGATTTTGCTCATCCTGTCGGCAGACATATTGTTCAGAATAATATCGTCAAAGCAGGAAATAGCATTGTTAAGAAACGAGATACGGAAATCCTATCTGGAGATCTTTCCCGGGGAGAAGAATATTGTGAACGAACTCCATCAGTTGAAATCCCATGTAAAGGAACTAAAGGGCAGGGAAGGAGTTTTCATCGGTGTAAAGCCACTCAATGTGCTTTCAGAGCTTGCTCAGATTGAAAGAGAGGGCGCACGATTTAATGAGGTGACCATCGACAGAGAAAGTATGACCCTGCGGGGGGAAGCCAGGTCGCTCAGCACGGTCCAGCAATTGCAGGAGAAATTGAAAAAATATTTTGATGAGGTGGCGATTTCTGATTCAAGGGCTTCTGTGCAGGGGAACATGCTCTTCACCATAACGGCGAAAGAGAGAAAGGCGTGAAAGACCTTCTGAAGAACAGACAATTAATCGCTTTTTCGGCAGTTCTGATATCTTTTTTGATTCTTGCAGCACTCGGCGTAAACATGCTTTCATCCCAGAAAAAAGAATTGCATCAGTTGCAGGAACAGCGGAAAGAGATGGCGTTACTCAGGGATGAGTTTTTGTCGCTGCAGCAGAAAATTCAGACGGTCGAAAACAGGAAAAATCTAACCAATATGCAGGGTGTTCTGCAGGCTGTCGACGAGGTTTTTTCATCGCTCGGCCTGAAGGACAAAGTGAAATCAGTAAAGAATACCGGGAAAAAAGAAACGAAGGATGGGATTGAGGAAGATGCTGATGTTTCCGTCGAGAAGGTTACCATGAATGAGATGGTGAATATATTTTACCGAATCGATCATGCACCGATGATTCTCACTGTAAAGAAGGTGACAGTGAAGCAGTCTTTTGATAATCCTGAACTCATGAATATTACCCTGATGCTCTCATTTTTGAAAACGAAGTGAGCCCGAAAATTGCATTCAAACATAACGCATTGCAGGGATATGGTCAGCAAAGACGTGATAATGCAGAATCCGGGTATTCTTCATCATTACTATAATTGTCTGAAAATGAACAGTCTTACGATGATATCTTTCCACCCGCAAAGGTGCTGCTATCAAGTTTTCGCTGACCATATTCCTGCCGACTTATTTAATCGAAGAATACCTGTAATCTTAGCCATGGAGTTTCTCATCATTCCCCCCCCCTTGAGGGTGGAGGGTTAGGGAGAGGGTGTTTGATAGAAAGATTTGTCAACACCCTGTTAAAGAAAGTCCTCTTAGCGCTTGCTGTCGTCTTAACAATTATCTGGGGCATATGGATTGCCTTCCCTGTGACTGCTATCGAATCGATCATAGAAGATGCTGATCACAATGAGAAAATTACCCTTGAAGTTAATGGTCTGAAAAAGAGCATATTTTATCGTCTGTACGCTGACAGCATTGTACTGAAGGCAACAGGAGGAGAACTTGTTGCATTGCATGCTATTCGTGGTACGATAAATCCATTGAGTTTTGCCGCATTACGAATAGATCTGTCAGTCGATGGCCGTGTCGGGGAAGGTCATTTTTCCGGCGATGCTAAATTTTCAAAGACGATGATTGCGACAAGACTCGATTTTATGCAGGCCAGTTTAAGGGATATGCAATTTCTGAAAATTGCGGGGATTCATGGGACAGGAGATGTCTCAGGGAAATTTATGCTGACTGATCAAAAAGGGCACCTTGAATTTCTTGTGAAAGACGCCGGCATTGAACCTGCAGTGTTGGCCGGTGTTACAGTACCCCTGAATTTTTTTAATACAGCAAAAGGTTCTGTTGAAATTGAAGGGAATACTTTTACTATCACCTCCGTCTCCCTGGAGGGCCAGAATATCTTTGCGAGACTGAAAGGTGTTATTAAAGACAGTGTCATGAATCTCCGGATGGAAGTTATGCCTCAAAAATTGTTTCTTGAAAATCCTCTCTTCCTTTCCCAGGTTGACGGGTATCGGGTATCTCCTGGATATTATGTGAT
>JAGSYM010000155.1 GCA_018262395.1 Nitrospirota bacterium
CGCACCTATAATGAGATCAATGAAAAAGCAGAAAAAAGAAGTTATAGATATCGACAACACCCTCTGGCATTTTTGCGATGTACTGTTTGAGCGTCTGCAAAAGATCAACGAGACAATACCTCCACCAGATGGTTGGGTGGAATGGGATTTCTGGGAGAACTACTGTAACAGCGGCAGGGTTGACGTTTCCTTGGAATAAGCAGTACAGGAATAAAGGTTTCAAACTTTGCGCGAATCTTGATGAGATCCTAAGGCACATACTTGATGCTTCAAATGAAGCGTGAACACTTGTCTCACTGGTCAATTTTGCAATATAACTGCATGTGGATCAGCAGAGATGCCCCCTCTGAGACAGCAAAGGGATTCGAATATCTGAGGGAATAGTACGGCCAGGACTCCTCGTTGAAAGGATTTGTCATTTGAAGGGTTAAGAGAGTAAAGGCATCAAGGCTGTCCGCGGGTTTCGGTTTGATTTCTGATATAAGCATCGGACATTTCGAATCCTGTCTTGAAACTCCGAACCCTGAATATGATAGATCCATTAAGTTCTCACATAAGCAAACGTCATTTCCACATTAAGAGCCATGCTTATTGCTTTGCATAACAGACCGGCGCGCGAAAGCAACCGCTCTCTTTAACACGTAGAAACAAATGCTCCGAGGAAATGAAGCGGCACATAATTTTCAAAAGCACTGCACATCGAGGACTGCTGTATTTCGGATGTTTTCTATTCGAAACGTACTGGAGTTGAAGATGACCAGGTCTTCACTTTCGCAGCGGCAAGTCCGGAATCAAGACGATGTAGAACAGATACCACATTTAAACTGCAACAGCCTCAACCAGCTTCCAGTCATCGGACTTATGTGATGCCTGCCAAAGATCGTAATTTCGCTGCATGTTCAACCAAAGCTCAGGGGTAGTCTTAAACGCCTTTGATAAACGAAGGGCCATATCCGGTGTTATAGAAGCATGTTCATTTACAATCTCGGACAAAGTTTTTCTTGACACACCGAGAACTCCTGCAAGTCCTGAAACCGTCATAGACAGCGGCTCAATGTAATGTCTTCTCAAAATGCCGCCTGGATGCGTCGGGCGCCTCAGCCTTTTTCTCATGTTTTTGCCTCCTTAATGATAATCAACGAAATCGACGTCATATGCGTTTCCTTCTTCAAATTTAAAGACAACCCGCCAATTTCCCGAAACTTTTACGGCCCAGCGACCTTTCATCTTTCCTTTAAGTTGATGAAGATCCGATCCCGGGAATTTCATATCTTTAATATTCTCTGCAGCATCAAGTCTATCGAGAATATCCACCAGTTTTTGCGCATGAATTGCCTGGATTCCTTTTTTTATCTCGTCATAAAAGAAGTCTTCCAGTCCCTTATGAGAGAAGGTCTTAATCATTTATATATTAGTGTAACCCGAAGGGTTACAAATGTCAAGAAGATTAAAGTTCACCTTATTATTTGAATGTCTCATATCAATCAAAGTTGCAATTTTGTGTGTGTGATGAAGGAGTTAAAAACATAGCGAGGAAATCACCTCTGCATCTTTTAACGAATAATCATCATTTTTTATCGTTAAATCAACTTTTCAACAACAATTCGTCAAAAGTATTTTGCAATGAACCTGTCGAGGCCTTCGGTGTAACCACTTCCCGAGATGAGAAACCCGTTGTTGTGATCTCCGCTGATTTCGAGAAACTCTTTGGGTGGAGAAGCCTTTTCGTAAAGAGCCCTTCCATGCTGAAAGGGTATGATTTCATCGTTGGGGCTGTGAATAAAGAGTTTTGGCGCGTTGATCCTGCCCACTTTATCTATTGTTGCATACGAATACCGGGAAAGCAGTTTTACCGGAAGGAACGGATAATACTTGTCTCCAAGTTCAGGAACTGATGTGAACCCAGACTCTATAATAAGGGCTCCAACCTTATGCCTGAGTGCAGTCTCGGCAGCAACCGCACCTCCGAGAGAACGTCCGAATACCACAATCTTTTCAGGATGCACATGCCTGCTGTTAATCAGATAGTCCAATGCTGCCTCTGCATCAAGATACGTGCCCTCTTCCGTCGGTGAACCTTCGCTCTTTCCATAACCCCGGTAATCAAAAATGAGCACGCTGATTTTCAGATCATGAAACAGACGGATAGAATTCAGGCGATGTGAGCTATTGCCTGCATTGCCATGACAGAAAAGGAGAACCGCCCTTTCCTCCTGAGCGGGGATATACCATGCTGAGATGCTCATATTGTCCTGTGTCCTCAGGACGATGTCCTCAAAATGAAGTCCGATATCAGCGGGAGTGGCTGCAATTTCACGGGCAGGGATAAAAATCATTCCCTTCTGTCCGATATAGACTGCCCCGGTCATGGTAATGTAGATGAGAAACAGACCGATGAGGAACCCAACAATCATTTTCTTCCGCACAAGCATTCTGTCTCTAAGGCACTCATCAGTCATTAAAACGTAATGATCTCGAATCCCTCCTCTTTATAGCGAGCCATCCCGGGATGTCCCGACATGTCATCCAGGAGCTTTAGCCCCTCAGCTTCCGCCTGTTTCAATGTGCCCATTTTGTTTGAACATGCCCGGCAGATCCCATCAATGAATTCTTTCCCCTTGGCATCGGCATAGAGTGCATGCAGCGGGTTCCCCTGTGCCGCCAGATCCGAAATGAGTTTTGTTGCCGCGCCCTCGATCACAATACGGACATCGTAACCCCTGGCATGCATGTCCAAAGCATTCAGCAGAACATGCATGAAACACATAAACTCACCGTTAAAGGCAAACAGTACAACTTTCTTTATTGTTCGACCTCCGTTTCGCAGGGACAGATAGTTTTAAAGAATAATAGCATACAGAATTCTATTCGTTCCCAGGGGATTTGGTAGGCCTGGCATAGCCCGGCACCCAATGCACCGTGCCGAAATACTTGACAAAGATGTTCAAAGAGGATAATAATTGTCCTGTATAAATAAACAATTATTATTTTCTTTATGCAGATCACAAGGCAGACAGACTATGCCATACGGTGCGTCCTCTATGTATCGAGAGCAAAGGACCGCGTCGTCATGATAGATGAGATAGCGCGTGAAATGGGCATACCAAAAAGTTTTTTAGCCAAGATTCTCCAGAAGCTCACGAAAACCGGTTTAGTGAAGTCATTCAGAGGCGTTCAGGGAGGTTTTCAGCTGGCCAAAAAGAGGGGGCAGATCAGTCTTCTCGATGTAATAGCAGCGATCCAGGGATCACCCGCAATGAATAGATGTGCAATGGACAGGAAAACCTGTCAGCTGAGCAGCGTTTGTACGGTTCATCCCGTATGGCTGGAATTGAGAAAAAAGGTCGAGCAGCACCTCAGGAAAATAACGTTTGAAAAACTTGCATGATGCGCCGGAGGGGTCAATAGAATGGGACTGACTCTATGAAACGTCATATCGAGACTATCAGGGAATAGTTTCAGGAGGATAATATGGATACATTGTTTTTGAGCAGGATACAATTTGCTGTGACAGCCGGATTTCACTTCATCTTTGTGCCCCTCACGCTGGGCCTTTCACTTCTTGTTGCATACATGGAAACGCAGTATGTCCGCACAAACAATGAGATGTACCTCAGGATGACAAAATTCTGGGGGAAGTTATTCCTGATCAATTTTGCGCTCGGGGTCGTAACCGGGATTACAATGGAATTCCAGTTCGGTATGAACTGGGCGGAGTATTCGAAATACGTCGGGGACATATTCGGGGCACCGCTTGCGATTGAAGCCACCGTCGCATTCTTTCTCGAGTCAAGCTTTATCGGGCTCTGGATCTTCGGCTGGAACAAGGTTTCAAAAAAGGTTCACGCCCTTTCGATATGGATCGTGGCGTTTGCAACGAACCTCTCGGCACTCTGGATACTGCTTGCAAACGGTTGGATGCAAAAGCCTGTCGGGTATGTGTTAAGAAATGACAGGGCTGAGATGGTTGATTTCATGGCACTGGTCACAAACCCTTACGGCTGGACAAAATTTTTCCATACGATCCTTTCCGGTTACGTCCTTGCAGCTTTTTTTGTGATGGGTGTTTCAGCGTATCACCTTCTGAAGAAGAACAATATACAGTTTTTCAATACATCGTTTAAAATTGCCTCCCGGTTTGCTCTCATTAGTGCGCTCTTTGTGCTGATGACCGGCGACTTTCACGGAGTGGAGATCGCGAAGACCCAGCCGACAAAATTTGCAGCTATGGAATCGGTATGGGAGACTCAGAAGGCG
>JAGSYM010000012.1 GCA_018262395.1 Nitrospirota bacterium
CGACGGCAGGGCTCACTGCTTCAGCAATTTCCGCAGTTGCCTGTCCGATCGTCGAAAGAACATCAGATGTGTGAGAGGAAATCTTTGAATCGCTTGCATATGTCTCCGACCAGGCTGCACCGATCATTAAAAGACTGATCAGTACTATAAGCAAAGCATGTATACTATGAATAATTGGACATGAAAAGTTTTTTTCTGAATTCATCGTGCCTCCTGCACTCTCAGTGATGTTGAATTCATTTACTATAACACTTTATTCATGAAAAGCTTAACTGTCATGATGGTAAATGTACGCCAACCATGCTATTTATAGTCATACTAATACGGTCATAAATATGAAGACATTGATTATAAAATCCCTCCTAACCTCCCTTTGCCAAAGGGTGGAATAATCCCCTCTTTGGCAGAGTCGATGCGACCCTTCGCAGAGACCCGCTTCGGGAGGGGTAAGGGGAGATTTTTTTCAATAAAGATATCTTACATATGCACTTCTTAGTTGTGCCGTAGAGGAGCAACACAGTGAAAGTTGCAATTATCGGATTGGCAAACACAGGCAAGACAACAGTTTTCAATGCGCTGACAGGCCAGCAGGTTGAGACCACCCTTTACCCTACAACTTCCGGAGATCCGCATGTGGGAACTGTAAAAGTCCCTGATTCAAGGCTCGACAGCCTTTCTGCGCTGTTCAGGCCGAAAAAGACAACCCATGCAACAATCGAATATGTTGACTTCATAGGGCTTACAAAAGGTGACGTGAAACAAAACAGAAAAGTTTTTGACATCATCAAGGATGCTGATGCCATGGCGCATGTTGTCAGGTTATTTGAGGATGATGCAGTCGCTCATCCGTTGGGAACCATACATGCCTCTCGCGATATTGATACCATTGAGATTGAATTGATCTTTGCAGACCTTGAATTTGTAGAGAAGCGTCTTGAAAAGATGGAAGAAGCCGTAAAGCGGGGCAAGAAACCCGATGAATCGGAGAGAAAGCTTCTCTTGAAGTGCAGGGATATCCTCATGAAAGAAATTCCGCTGAGAAATGCAGCATTTACTGAGGAAGACGCGAGAGCCATGAGACCGCTTCAGTTCCTTTCGATCATTCCTGAAATTGTCGTCTTAAATTATGGTGAGCAGTCTCTCGGGAGCGGAAAGGAGAAGAACCTGATTGACGAACTATCAACCCAGCGCCGCTCTCTACCCATTCTGCCGTTATGTGGAAAGATCGAGACGGAGATCGCCCAACTCTCACCAGCTGACAAAAAAATGTTTCTCGATGACCTGGGGCTCAATGAACCCGCAGCTCATAAACTTATTCATGCGTGCTTCGATCTCCTCGGACTCATATCGTATTTCACCTATGCCGGTGATGAAGTTCGCGCCTGGACAATAAAAAAAGGCTCTCCCGCACAGAAAGCAGCCGGCAAAGTGCATTCAGATATTGAACGGGGATTTATCAGGGCAGAGGTAATCTCGTTTAATGACCTTGTGTCCGCAGGGGATATTCACAGTGCTCGGGGGAAAGGGATTTTACGGCTGGAAGGCAAGACATATGAAGTAAAAGACGGTGATATCATCAATTTCAGGTTCAACGTATAGCCTCAATCCAGAAGGTTGACAGCAATCGGATGGAGCAATAAAACCTTCGTACCGCCAAGAGCAATCTCATCACCGATAACTCCTCACAGGAATGCACAAAAGTGTCAGTATCCAAGATATGGTTAATCCCCTTTCTATGCAACAGACCTTAAAAAATTATAGGCGTTACTTTCCGTTTGAATGATACATGGTCAAAGATTGGAAGGGTATTTAATTCGAAAAAAAATATTCTCCTTATATCGAGACGTGTCAATGTGAGATAAATATTGGGATAGTTTATATCACTTCTTTTGATATTAAACGTTTTCAGAAGATCAAGGGGTTTTTCCCTTTCTTCATCAAGTTTGCACCCTACGCATCTTTTATTTAGATGCAGAGTTCTTGATGTAATTAATAACTGTAGTTCGTGTTGAATGAACCTCCAAACATTTTTTGACATCTATTCCGACTATTCTTTAAGATCAATTTTTAATCTATATCCAATCCCGGGCTCATTAATCAAAAAGCGCGGTCTTGCTGGATCTGATTCAAGCTTATGGCGCAATTGTGTCATATATACCCTTAAATATTGTGTTTCCTTTGTGTAAGAAGGTCCCCATACTTCTTTGAGAAGCTGATTGTGGGTAACAACTTTACCTGCATTTTGAATGAGTACAGTCAAAAGTTTATATTCGATAGGCGTCAAGTGAACTTCTTGTTCATTCAAAAATACCTGACGTCGCAACATATCAACTCGAAGGTTGTCTATTGTAAATATCGGTTCTCCTGCGGTGGATTGCCGCATGACTTTATGACGTATGGCAACGCGGATACGTGCCAATAGTTCCCCAGCGCCAAATGGTTTTGATAAATAGTCGTCAGCACCTGCGTCAAGTGCCTTTATCTTATCCTGTTCTTGTTCTCGTGCGGAAATCACAATTATGGGAATATCGCTCCATTCACGCAATCTCTTTGTTACTTCTAATCCATCAATATCAGGGAGTCCCAAATCAAGCAATATTATATCCGGTGAACGTGTGGCGGCCTGCGTAAGCCCTTCCTGCCCTGTTTGAGCTTCATAAAAATTGTACCCTTGGCCTTGGAGAACGATTCGAAGAAATCGCTCCATCTGAGGCTCATCTTCTATGAGCAGAATTGTCTCTTTATTTTGTGGCATTTTTATTCTTGTAAAAGATACTGTACATATCAGATATCTTCCATTTCCAGCAATTTCGGTTTCCCAAAGATGGGGAGAGTAAATCGAAAAACAGTTCCTCCTCCATCCCTGTTTTCAGCCCAAATATCACCTCCATGGGCCGTGATAATTGCATGACAGATGGCCAAACCTAAACCAATGCCCCCTCTTGCCTTGGAACCACGTACAAATTTATCAAAGATTCGTTTTTCTTCTCCACGAGGGATGCCAGGGCCACGATCTGCTAATTCCACAAGTAAATTATCTTCTTTCAACATGGCAGACAAATCCAACGGTGTCTCCTTTGGGGTATATTTTATAGCATTGTCCAAGAGATTCATTAAGACCTGTTCAATGAGCAGGGCATCAAAAGGAACAAGGGGCAAATCAGGAGAAAGGTTGATCGAAATCGGATGTTCCTTGAGTTTTTCAGAAAATCGATTGAGTACTACTCCAATAATCTCTTCAATAGATTGCCACTCTTTTTTTACCACAATTGCACCTGATTCGAGACGCGTCATATCAAGAACATTGCGAATAATGTCATTCAGATGTTCCGCTTCTTCATAAATAGTTTTTATAAGTTCTTTCTTGCTGTGCGTATCCAGATTTATATCCGGTTGAAGAAGGGTAGACGAAGCTCCTGTGATTGCAGCCAATGGAGTTCTCAAATCATGAGAAACGGAACTGAGAAGGGTATTACGGAGGGTTTCAGTTTCTGCTTTCAGGAGAGCATTTTGTGCCTCTTCTGCGAGGAGAGCTCTTTCGAGGGCAATGGCGGTCTGATTTGCAAAACTTTCGAGAATATGCATCTGCTCGGGATCAAATATTCCCGGAGAGGAGCCGGGTAAAATGCCCAGCACCCCGACTGTCCGCGATGAAGTGACCAACGGCAGATAAAGCGCCTTGGCTCCGGGAACAGTGTCAGTTCCCAGACCGGCCTGCTGGCGGTGATCGAACGTCCATTGGGCAACACCAAACTCACTCTGATCAAGGGCAAAGGTATCCTCCGAGGTAATGGGAACAGCCAAGTTTCCTTTTTCATCAGGCATCAAGATGACAACCTTGCTCGGGAAAACCTCGCTTATATGTTTTTCAGCAATTGCACTTAAATTTTTGACTTCCTGCTCGTGGACAAGTTCTTTACTGAGATTATACAGGGCTGCCGTCCTTCTCTCCCGGAGACGAGCTGCGTTCGCCTGTTCACGTATACGGAAGGTCAATTTACTGATGACAAAGGCGACAATGAACATGACAACAAAGGAAACAAAGTACTTTACATCGCTGACCGCGAAGGTATGGTAAGGGGGGACAAAAAAGAAATCAAACGAAGCCACGCTGAGCAGTGCAGCCAACAAGGCCGGTCCCTTGCCGGTGCGGCTTGAAATGATCATAATGCCGAGGAGATAGACCATGGCAATATCCACTACATTGAAATAGGGGAACATCAGGGCAGCAATGCCTGTGCACGTTGCAACAAGTCCTAAACTGAGGAGCCAGTCCCGCATATTGGACTTCTGATGAACCGGTTTAGCCGCAAGCTTTGGTTCAGCTTTGCCCAAATCTCCTGAAATGACATACACATCTATGTCTCCGCTGCCACGAACAACTTCGTCAAGCAATGACCCGAAGATTTTATCTTTCCATCTCGGATGGGTTGGTTTACCTATGATGATTTTGGTTACATTCCGTGTACGGGCATAATTCAAAATTTCCTCACTAGCCTTGTGCCCAGAGAGAGTTACGGTTTCCGCTCCAAGGCTTTCGGCCAAACGCATATGGTCGGATAGCTGTCTGAGATCGCTTTCAGACGGCTTCACCGCTGTCGGAGCTTCAATATATACAGAAATCCAATCTGCCCGGAGGCCTGCTGCCATTCGCTTGGCTGCCCGGATAAGGCGGATTGAACGGGGGTTCGCACCTATGCATACCATAATTCGCTCAGCAGCAGGCCATACTTCCTTTACTCCTTTAATACTCCGGTAATCCTGCATCTGTGCATCAACCCTGTCAGCAGTCCGGCGCAGTGCCAACTCTCTTAGGGCGAGTAAGTTGCCTTTACGAAAGAAATTTTTTCTTGCACGTTCGGCTATTTCAGCCACATAAACCTTACCTTCCTTAAGCCGCTGTAAAAGTTCTTCAGGCGGAAGATCTATCAGTTCTATTTCGTCAGCCCGATCGAGGAGAAAATCGGGGATGGTCTCCCGAACATTAATACCCGTAATCTGAGTTACCACATCATTCAGGCTTTCGATGTGTTGGACGTTTACGGTAGTATAAACAGAGATCCCAGCGCCAAGCAGTTCGTATATGTCCTGCCACCGGTTCTTATGGCGTGAGCTTGGAACATTTGTGTGAGCCAGTTCATCAACCAGAATGAGCGCGGGTTTACGACTGAGAGCTGCATCGATATCTAATTCGGCTAATGTTGTGCCGCGGTATTCAACGGGACGACGTGGAATCACTTCAAGTCCTGAGAGGAGCTCTTCTGTTTCCTTCCGTCCATGGGTCTCAACAACTCCAATAACGACATCGATCCCCTCTGCACGTTTTTGTTGAGCAGACGCAAGCATGGCGTAAGTTTTACCAACCCCGGGGGCAGCGCCAAAAAATATCTTCAGTTGCCCTTCTCGGCTTCGCTCAGCTTCACTCCGCATATGATCAATAAGTAAATCGGGATCAGGCCGTTGTTCTTCCATTCTATGACTCCATGCTACATTTTATTGTCGCACTTTTTATAGCGATGAGCAAATAAGCATTTAAGGACTACAGAAGCCGATAGAGATTACGAGACATGAAGCATTTCCTTTTTTTGCAATGTCATTGGGCCTGATCTCTCCTTCGATAACCTCACTCTTAAAATAGGTATCTGCAGTAATAGATAGCACCTTGACTTTTCCTACTGCCTTTATCTCACATAACGGGGTGATTCGATATACAGTGAGGATGTCGTTGACATGGATAGTCTTTTTCACATCTTCTGTTCCACTATGGAATAGGTAGGCTGTCTGACCAACCTTCATAACTGTCTCAGTGATTTCATTCTGATGGTAAAAAGATGCCGGCAGATAAGAAGCTGCCAAGGCGGTTAAGGGGTCCATTGCGGCTAAGAAAATCAAGACTAAAACTGTTATGCCAGTTATCTTTCTTTTCATTTTTTATCCCTCCCATTCATAATCTCTCCATTCTTTCCTCAAAGAAAGGTGTATGAGGATTATTTAATTTCGTTTAGTGCCATATTCAGCTTTAGCACATTCACTCGCGATTCGCCGAGAATCCCGAATTGTCTTTGCTCTTTACTTGCTGCAACAATAGCTGAAACTCTTGATTCTTCCAGTTTGCGGGCGTTAGCAATACGTCTAATTTGATATTCTGCAGCAGCGAGGCTTATATGCGGATCGAGTCCGCTTCCCGAAGCTGTGACAAGATCAACAGGGATGCGGTTGCTATTATCTGGATCCGCGGATTTTAGACATGCAATCCTGTCCGTTACTTCACGCTGCAATGCAGGGTTACTGGGTCCCATATTCGAACCTAAGGATGATGAAGCATTATATGGATACGGTTGGGTCGCAGAGGGTCTTCCCCAAAAATATTCCGGATCATCAAAATGCTGTCCGATGAGTAAAGATCCGACTGGTTTGCCTTCTTTCATAATAAGACTTCCATTGGACTGGAAAGGAAAGAAAAGCTGTGCAAGTCCAGTAACACTCAGTGGATATATGATCCCAAAAATAATGGTTAAGACGATTAAAAGTACTATTGCTGAAAAGATAGTGCGTAACATTTGTGCTCCTTCAGAATATATTCAGCATGGCAACCATAATATCTATGATCTTTATTCCGATGAAAGGAATAAAGAGACCCCCAAGTCCATAAATAAGAAGATTTTTCCGCAATAGCACCCCTGCTTTCACAGGACGATATCTGATTCCTTTTAATGCAAGTGGAATTAAAAAAACGATAATAAGAGCGTTGAAAATCACTGCTGACAGAATAGCACTCTGCGGAGATGATAGACCCATGATGTTCAGCATACCCAAAGATGGATAAATTGAAGAAAATGAAGCAGGCAGGATCGCAAAATATTTCGCCACATCGTTTGAGATGCTGAATGTAGTTAAAGCACCTCGTGTCATCAAGAGTTGTTTCCCAATTTCAACGATCTGGAGCAATTTTGTTGGATTCGAGTCAAGATCAACCATATTGCCAGCCTCCTTTGCTGCTTGTGTGCCTGTATTCATAGCAACTGCCACGTCAGCCTGGGCGAGAGCAGGGGCATCATTTGTACCATCACCGGTCATGGCCACCAGCCTGCCTCCTGACTGATACTCCCGAATCAATTCCAGTTTTGCCTCTGGCGTAGCCTGTGCCAGGAAATCATCGACTCCTGCTTCGGCCGCAACAGCAGCTGCAGTAAGAGGATTGTCGCCGGTAATCATGATTGTTTTGATGCCCATTTCTCTTAGTTCTGCAAATCGCTCTTTGATCCCGCCTTTAATGATGTCGTCCAGGCGGATTACACCAAGTGCCTCCTTCCCTTCAGCGACTACCAACGGCGTACCACCTTCTCTACTGATTTCTTTGACGATGTTCCTAACATCTTGAGGGAAAATGCCTCCATGTTTGTTCACATATGCTTCTACTGCATCTGCTGCCCCTTTACGGATTTCCCTACCCTCCAGGTCTACACCGCTCATTCGTGTATGGGCGGAAAAAGGGACAAATTTCGCCTTAAGTGAATGAATATTGCGTTCTCTCAAGCCATATTTCTTCTTAGCAAGAATAACGATGCTTCGGCCTTCCGGCGTTTCATCTGCCAGTGATGAAAGTTGTGCTGCGTTGGCAAGTACTTCTGGTTTTACTTCGGGCGCTGGAATAAAAGCAGTTGCCTGTCTATCACCGAGCGTTATCGTGCCTGTCTTATCCAGAAGCAGCACATCAACGTCTCCCGCAGCCTCCACAGCCCGTCCGGAAACAGCTATAACGTTTGCCTGTATCATTCGATCCATACCGGCAATCCCTATGGCAGACAGAAGACCTCCTATGGTAGTTGGAATGAGGCAGACCAGAAGAGCAATGAGCGTGGTAATCGTTATTGGACTTCCTTGAGCGGCAGCGCGAACACTGAAAAGGGAAAACGGAAGCAATGTTGCTGTTACAAGAAGGAAAATAATGCTCAGACCTGCAAGCAGTATGTCAAGCGCAATCTCATTCGGTGTTTTCTGACGTTTCGCGCCTTCTATCATACTTATCATATGATCGATGAATGCTTCACCTGGATTTGCCGTTATACGGATGATAAGCCAATCCGAAAGAATAAGTGTCCCACCGGTCACTGCACTCCGGTCTCCGCCGCTCTCTCTGATAACAGGTGCACTTTCCCCTGTAATGGCACTTTCGTTTACCGAGGCAACTCCTTCAACCACTTCCCCGTCTCCTGGGATGATATCCCCTGCCTCGGCAAGGACGAAATCACCTTTTCTAAGTTGTGAAGACGGAACAGAAGTAGTTTCAGCATCCCTTGTCGGTCTTGAAAGGCGCTTGGCAATGACATCTTTGCGTGAACGGCGCAATGCATCAGCTTGAGCTTTGCCTCTTCCTTCAGCCATGGACTCAGCAAAATTGGCGAAAAGCACGGTAAACCATAACCAAATCGAAATGAATAAAATAAATACGGAGGACTCTCGAGAAGGAATAAACATGGAGACAATGAAAAGCAGGGTGGTGAGAATACTTCCGACTTCGACGACAAACATAACTGGCGTACGCACTTGATAAAGCGGATTCAGTTTGATGAAAGAACCAAAAACTGCACGCCACAGTATTTTAGCTTCAAAGACTGAATGTAATGTTGGTTTTTTGCCCATTATACAATTCTCATTTTTATCTTAGACTGATAAGGTATTCTGCAATTGGTCCTAATGCCAGGGCTGGCAAAAAAGTCAATGCTCCAACCAGCACAATAACAGATATCAGGAGTAAGGCAAAAAGTGGAGTATGGGTTGGCAGTGTTCCAACGCTTGGAGGTGTAAATTTCTTTTTTGCAAGTGAACCTGAGATAGCGAGTACTGGAATCATGAGCCAAAACCTGCCGAAAAACATTGCAATCCCTATCATAATATTGTAAAAACCGTTATTAGAACTGAGCCCTGCAAAGGCGCTTCCATTATTATTTCCCGCTGAAGAAAAGGCATACAGAACTTCGGAAAACCCATGGGGACCCGGATTGGCTATTCCAGCTATCCCAGATTTCATAACAATAGCAACCGCTGTTCCTACAAGTACCAGCGCTGCAGGTATCAGGATTACCAATGAGGCCATTTTCATCTCAAATGCCTCAATTTTCTTCCCAAGATATTCCGGGGTACGTCCCACCATAAGGCCAGCAACAAATACTGCAATAATGACAAACACGAGCATTCCATAGAGACCGGATCCCACGCCACCAAAGATAATCTCCCCGAGTTGCATAAACCACATCGGTATCATTCCTCCTATTGCACTGAAGGAGTCGTGCATGGAATTGACTGAACCGTTCGACGCGGCAGTCGTGGCTAAGGCCCAAAGCGCGGAGATAGCGATACCAAACCGCACTTCTTTGCCTTCCATGTTGCCACCCGATGTATCAATGTGTACCGCATCGAGTTGGGGATTACCCAGCTGCTCAAAATAATAATCAAGAAATACAAGAGGAACGAATATGACAAACATGGCCGCGAGGAGTGCCCAACCCTGCCGCGTATCTCCGACCATGCGTCCGAACGTCCAACAGAGGGCAGCTGGGATAAGAAGAATGGAGAGCAGCTCCAGGAAATTTGTCAGAGGTGTCGGGTTTTCGAAAGGGTGAGCTGAGTTCGCATTGAAAAAACCGCCTCCATTGGTTCCCAGTTGCTTTATTGCAATTTGTGATGCAGCCGGACCAAGAGGTAATGTCTGTGTCCTTATAGTTACTGTCTTTGAGCTTTTTTCACCGACTTCATTTCTTGATACATTGTCTACGGCACCGTCTTGCTGGTTTTCGTAGATAATCGGTTGCATGAGCTGTACGTCTGTATAGGGACGAATACTCTGCACAACGCCCTGAGAGACAAGGATAAGAGAAAGTACAAATGATAAAGGCAATAAAATATAAAGAACAGTGCGGGTGAGGTCTACCCAGAAGTTGCCGATTGTGTCAGCCTTGCGTCTAACAATTCCACGTATCAGAGCAACAAGCACAGCCATGCCCGAAGCTGCTGAAACAAAATTCTGGACCCCTAACCCTACCATTTGTGTCAGATAGCTCATAGTTGTCTCACCGCTATATCCTTGCCAGTTCGTATTTGTGACAAAGCTAACCGCTGTATTAAGTGCTGAAGCTGGCGAAACAGATGGGAATTGCTGAGGATTTAAAGGAATAATATTTTGCAGTCGCTGAATGAGATATAAGATAACAATGCCGGCAAGGCTGAACAAGAGAACCGCAGTCGCATACATTTGCCAGGACATCTCTTCTTCTTTCTTAATGCCGCATATTTTAAAAATGAACTTTTCAACAGGGTTAAAAATGTTCATTATTCCCAAAGTTTCACCTTCATATACCTTTGCCATATAAATTCCCAAAGGCTTTATGAGGATTCCAAGAATAACGAGATATAACACTATTTGTTCAATTCCATTGACTGTCATGAGAAGATCTCCGGTTTCAGGAGTGCAATTATTAGGTAGACAAGTAATGCTGCTGTTATGATTCCGCCAATCCAATAGATAGTTTCCATACTGGTCTCCTAAATTTTTTCTAAAAGCTTTATGAGTAGCCAGGATAAAGCAAAAAGAAAAAAGATCAAACCAATATAAACAATATCCATAATTACCTCTGTTTTTAGCGTATCAGAAAGGTAAATAAAGATAGTGCAAAAAGAGGGTTTTTAAAAATAAAGATTTTATTAAGACAGAGGATCTTGAAATGATCGATATTCTAAATACGTTGAACATATATATGATTGAAAGAAACATGCAAGATGCGCATTATAAGATAAAAGATTAACTTTTCAGGTTTAAAAAATGCAGATGCCTGTTTGTTGATATTCTGTCTGGCTGGAGAACTGAAGAAATCCAGGAAGAGACTGAAGCCGATACCCGCGCCGACAGCAGTGAGCATAACATACTGGGAGAGTATCGAGAAGAAACGTCCCCTGACTCTGAACGGTATAATACCAGTTATCCAGCCAATCCATGCATTGCTCGCAATCGACAGCAGGGAAACACTCAGAAAAAAGAGGAGGAGAAAAGCATAAATTGCCTTCCCGTTTTTACCCGAAAACTATCCGGATCCTCCAACCTTGCTCCACTTTGTCTGCAAATCCGGGACAGTCCTCTCATTTCCGATATCCTGATCACAGTGCTTT
>JAGSYM010000156.1 GCA_018262395.1 Nitrospirota bacterium
TTGAAAATAAATGAATACGGAATCTTCAGGGAAAAAAACGGCAAGAAGCTCGGTGGCAGATCGGAAGAAGATATATACCGGATCCTCGGGCTTCAATATGTGCCCCCTGAGCTGCGCGAAGATATCGGCGAGATTGAGGCTGCTGCTGAAGGGAAAATCCCGGACCTCATTGAGGTTGCCGATATAAAAGGAGACCTCCATGTTCACAGCACCTGGAGCGACGGCAGCCAGGATCTTGAGGATCTGGTCAAAACATCCCGGGGAAGGGGGTATACATACATAGCGATAACAGACCATTCGAAAGGACTGGGGATTGCCGGAGGGCTGAGCGAGGAAAGGATTGTAGAGCAGAAAAAAATGATAGATGCGATAAACAGAAAGAGCAGCAGATTCAGGCTTCTCAGCGGCGCTGAAATCAATATAAAAGGAGACGGAAGTCTGGACTTTGACGATGAGATATTGAAACAGCTCGATGTGGTGATCGCATCCGTACACTCGGGCTTCAAGCAGTCAGCAGAACAGATCACAAAACGCATGGTGTCCGCAATGGAGAACCCCTTTGTCTCGATCATAGGCCATCCGAGCGGAAGACTAATCGGTGAGAGAGAGGCCTATGAGGTTAATATGGAAAAAATACTGAAAACAGCAGCAGATACAGGGACGGCGATAGAAATCAACGCCTACCCGCTCAGACTGGACCTGACTGAGTCAAACGTGAGACGGGCAAAGTCCCTGAATGTGCCGTTAGTAATTTCCACAGACGCCCATAACAACGGTCAGTTTGATCATATGATCTACGGCGTGGCGGTCGCAAGAAGGGGATGGCTCGAAAAAAAGAATGTGCTGAATACCCTGGACTGCGGCGCATTACTGAAGAGGCTACGGAAGAAGAACCTTTAACAACTTTTCCTTTAAATACATTTTTCGGGTTAAGTTCTTCCTGCACTCCGAGACAATTTCGGTTTTTGAGAACTTTTTTATACCGTTCGTAACAAATACAGTCCGGACTGAACAATGATTCACGCCTTCTCCCTATAGTTGAGGGGGCAGACATGTCATCCGAAATTTTGGATACACCTGATACACCGCATATTTGATGCACTGGGGGACGGCGCGAGATTCACCGACTACTGAACTGGTATTGGAGGTTAAAACAATTAGAGATTACCACTTCAAGTCCGGAACTTTGGGAAAAGGTAAGGCGGAAAGTGTGAAGTTTTATTTTCACTACGACTTTTTCTTCTGTCTTTTCTGTTCGTACATCAATTGGTCTGCTTGCATCAACAATTCATCCAGAGAACAAGGATTCCCGGATTCATAGTACGCTATCCCCGCACTGAGCGATAGCTTGTAGCTTCTGTTCATCTTTGTATTATGAATATCAAGGTTTTTTCCCAAGCGGGCGTAAATCATCTCGACATTATTCCCAGCAAATCCTACTGGTATAACTACAAACTCATCCCCTCCCATCCGTGCAATGATGTCCGATTTTCGATAGTTTTCTTTAAGGATGTCCGCAACCTCGATTAGTGCTCTGTCACCTTCTTGGTGACCAAAGGTATCATTGATTTCTTTGAGGCCATCAAGGTCTGCATAAAGCAGGAATACTCCTTTCTCGGAGCGGTCGGCCATTTTCAGCAGATGTTCGGCCATCGTAAAAAATCCTCGACGGTTATAAAGGTGTGTAAGTTCGTCGGTAAGCGATAAGGCCCGCAGTCGCTCCGTCAAACGCGTGCGCTCGGTTACATCCCTCAGTATTCCCTGTATACCTAGGAAATTGCCTTTCTCATCTTCCAATATCCTACTTGATAATTCGAGCTCTATGGGTTCTCCGGTTTTCTTTTTGGCGCTTACTTGGTAAGCACTGACGGATTTCTTAATCTTCAATTCCGCCCAGTACACATCTCTGTCCTTGGAATCTCTCCAGTATTCCAAGACATTGGTTCCGACTATCTCTTCAGAATGTTCATATCCGAAAATTGTTGCTCCCGCCTGGTTCATCATAGTGAAGACACCGCCGGCATTCAACTGGTAAACACCATCTATAGAAGAGTCAAAGAGGTTTCTGTATTTTTCTTCACTTTTTCGCAACTCATCCTCAGCTCGACTTATGGCCTGCAAAGGCAAAACCAGAAGTGGAACGAATGTTATCAGACCCAACAACAGTCCAAGTAATGCAACTATTGCCGTATGTATCAGGAGAGGCCGAATAGAACGGTATATTTCAACCCTGGCAACAATCACTCCTGAATCCAGAAGGTTGGCTGAACGCATTATCAACGGAGGCCTCAGAACATTCAAACTCTCGGCGACCACTCTATTTTTTGTGTCTACAATGCGTTGTGTCTCAAGATTGCCAAGCTGTCGCCTTGAGAGCAGCTCCTGCAGTCTCAACTGCTCGTAAGTCCACATTTCTGGATTTTTGCTGATCAATTGCGAAACGATATGAGCGTTGATTTCTGCCTCAGTCTCCAGACTGCCGGCAATAAATTGATAAGACATAAGGAAATAAACAATCGGCCCAATTATTAGGATTGTTGCGAGACCTGCCCAGGCATACCATGAAGTGATTCTCTTTGTGGTAATTGAAGAGTGCATTTCGTATTCTTAGTGCCTGGCTCTGTCTATAGGAACCATCCCGTTTTCTGAAAGGATCTTGCTACCTGTCGGTGAATAAACGAATGAGATGAATTGTTTTGCCAATGCAGATTCCCTGGAAGTTGTTACTATATAAAAGTATTTGACTAATGGATAGGTCCCTTCAGCAAGAGCCTTGACATTTGGCTGAACACCATTGAAGGAGAGGATTTTTAAGGAGTGTTTCTCAGGAATGACCTGAGCCAAGGTTGATGTTCCTAAAGACCCCGGAGTATTTTCTACCACATCATCGTTATCCTGATTGGTAATGGCAATTATCATTCCCTTTCTGGACAAGGCAGCTTTAACAGCCTGTTCCATCTCCGGAGAGATGCGCTTTATTATGGTGGTGTCTACATCACTTTCCGGACGAAGGACCAGACGAATCCGTGTACCGTCGGTCCACGTCTGTCTTTTCCCTTCATAGATTTCCACAAGCTCTTTAGTGCTCAAACCGGATTCAGCAGTTTTCTTGTGAGTCACAAGAATAAAAGGTGTTTTTGCATATACCGTTCCAATCGCACCTTTCCCTCGCTCATCATCCTTTATTGGTTTACCACTTAGCCCAACGTCTAAGGCGCCATTTAAAACGGCCTTTATTCCGGCGGCACTGCCAAGGCTTGGGACTATTTGAACTTTAACACCCGGATGGGATTTCTCAAAGGCTTCAGCGACAAGCTGCATAGATGGCAGCGCACTACCGACTCCGCCTATCTTTAAGACATCTTCTGCAAATGCCATCGAGTGATTGCCGCAGGCCATGACTATTGCAATGAAAAGTAATGCCCCCAGAACGCTTTTATTAAGTCTGTAAAAAATACAGTGGAGCATATGAAAAACCAAAGTCCTCATTGCATGGCCTCCTCTTATTTACCACTTGTAGTATGTACAATTATACCAGATTCAATTTTTGCAGAGTACAGGAAGTACCCCAGACCATGAACTGTCGATGGTCCACTGTTTGTTACTGTGAGAAGTTTGGAAGGCATCTCTCATTACTTTTCCGTTTGTTTGTGGCTGAAACTGTCGTTGCAAGGTCTTTCCATGACCAACAAAAATGTCTGCAATAGCACTGAAATGGAGTTTTCCCAATTTAGTGATCTGCATATCTTTCCTTTAAATCAGATAGATAAGAGGTGGCATCGCATTTGCTCATAATAAAAGAAAAATGAGACGTGAGGTGAACTATGCAACTGTTTAACGCAACTCCTATAAAAGCAAAGAGAAGCTCCGATATCCTGAATACCCATCCCTGTTTTTCAAAGGAGGCGCATCATAAGTTCGGGAGGATCCATCTTCCCGTTGCCCCTGCCTGCAACATACAGTGCAAATACTGCATACGGCAATACGACTGTGCCAACGAATCACGGCCAGGGATCACCAGCAGGGTCATGACCCCTCATGAGGCCATGGAGCGGGTCCGGGCGGTTGTTGACAGGAAGGAATATATCAGCGTTATTGGCATTGCCGGACCGGGCGAGCCCCTTGCAAACGATGCGACGTTCGAAACGCTGCATGCGATTCACAGGGAATTTCCGGAGCTTATCCTCTGCGTTTCGACCAACGGGCTTTATCTGCCCGAAAGACT